>DATGEL010000088.1 GCA_035310145.1 Dehalococcoidia bacterium | reverse complement strand
GCTGACGGCGGCGGGGGCGCTGGGCACGGAGTTCAAGTTCTACTACCCCAACAACGCCTACGGCGACACGTTCAACGCCTACGCCGAGGCGGCGCGCGGTATGCTGGCCGACGCCGGCTTCAAGTCGCAGCCCGTGCCCGTGGACTACCTGAAGGACTGGATCGAGGCGACGCACGGCATCTGGGCCACGGGCAACCTGCCGAAGGACGGCATCGGCCACGGCCTGCAAACGCCGTTCACCGACCCCGACGACTGGTTGACGGGCCAGTTCACCAAGGACGGCAACCGCAACCATTCGCGCGTGGACGACCCCGACCTGGCCGCGATCGTCAAGAAGCAGCAGGTCGAGCTGGATCCGGACAAGCGGCTGCAACTGGTCTACGACGCGCAGCGGGCGGCGGACGACAAGATGTACATCGTGCCGCTGCACTACACCAAGGCCTACAGCATGCGGCAGCCCTGGCTGCAGAACTACTGGACGGTGGACGACTACGACTTCGCCACCGAGGCCTGGGCGTATGCCTCGGTGAACAACAGGTAGGAGGCTGAGCGGCCCTCATAACCCCCCGTCCCCCTTCTCTCCCAATCCTGGGAGAGAAGGGGGCGATCGTGGGGAGGAGGCGCGTGGCTCGGCCGGGTTAGCGCTGCTGGTTCCTCTCCGCGTTTCTCGTTTCTGCGCCCGCCGCCCTGTCGAGCGGCCGAAGCTGCCCCTACGCCCTCTCGGTGTATCATCGGCGCATGCCCCCGGGGAGGTGTGCGATGGCGCCCTTCGAGTTCGGCATCTTTCATGAGTTCGCCTGCCGCGCGGACCAGGGCGAGGCCGAGGCCTTCGCCGAGGGCTTTGACCTGGTCGATGCGGCCGAGGAGTGGGGGCTGGACGCGGTTTGGCTGGCGGAGCTGCACTTCTCCCCACGCCGCTCCGTGCTCGCCTCGCCGCTGACGCTGGCCAGCGCCATCGCCGCCCGCACCGAGCGCCTGCTGATTGGCACGGCCGTGCAGGTGCTGCCGCTGGGCCAGCCCGTGCGCCTGGCCGAGGAGGCGGCGACGGTGGATCAGATCAGCCGCGGCCGGCTGATCTTCGGCGTGGGCCGCAGCGGCTTCCAGCGCGTCTACGAAAACTACGGCATCTCCTACGCCGAAAGCCGCGAGCGTTTCGCCGAGGCGCTGGACGTGATCCGCGCCGCCTGGACGCAGCCGGAGTTCTCCTACCACGGCCGCTTCTACCAGTATCAGCACGTGGGTGTGACGCCGCGGCCCTACCGCCAGCCGCACCCGCCGATCCGCGTCGCCTCCAACTCGCAGGACACCTTCCCCGCGATCGGGGCGCAGGGGCTGCCGATCTTCGTCGCGGTGCGGCTGGGCACGCTCACCGAACTGGCGCCCAACATCGCCGCCTACCGCGCGGCCTGGCGTGAAGCCGGGCACCCGGGCAGCGGCGAGGTCTACCTGCGCGTGCCGGTCTACGTGGCCGAGACGGAGGCACGGGCGCAGGCGGAGCCGGAAGCGAGCATCATGTCCTTCTACCGCACGCTGGGCGCCCGGTTGGAAGGCTCGGCCACGGGGGTGGGCGCCCGCGCGATCGAACAGCGCGGCGAGCGCGGCCAGCGGCTGCAGAGCGTTTCCTGGGAAGACGCCCAGCGCGAGAAGGTGATCGTCGGCACGCCGCGGCAGGTTGCCGAGCGGCTGGGCGAGCTGCGCGACGAGCTGGGTCTGGACGGCGTGCTGGCCGAGCTGAACTGCGGCGGCACGATCCCCTACGCACAGGTGCGCGAGGCGCTGCGCCTGCTCTGCGCCGAGGTGCTGCCGCGGTTCCGCTGACGCCCGTTCTGCACTGGTGGTCCCGCGTTCGGGTGGAAGCAGGCATTCACACGCGGTGCACCGCCTACCCGTGCGCCGGTCTGCCGCCCACTGGGCAAAGCGGCGGCACCAGCGCCTGACGGATGCTAGGCGGCCGGCATGCGCCCCATCGCCTGTTCGCCGCGCAGGGTCATGCAGGTGCTCACAGCGTAGGCAACGAGGCTGCCCCTGGCGTCGCGCACGTCGCACTCGACCAGGCCCACCGTGCTGCCGCCCTTCTTCAGCCGCGCCTCAGCGGTCAGCCGGCCGCGCCAGACCGGCTTGAGAAAGTTGATTTTCAGCTCCAGCGTGGTGAAACTCTCCTCCTCGCCCAGCGTCGAGACGTAGGCCATGCCCATCGCCGAATCGGCCAGGGCGGTGAGGATGCCCCCGTGCATGGTGCCCATCGGATTGGCGAACGCGGGGCCGCTCTCCATCTCCATCACCAGGCGGCCGTGTTCGACCTCGGTGATGGTCAGGCCCAGCAGTTCGACAACCGGCCCGCCCGGCAGCTCGCCGGTCTGAAACTTGCGGACGCGCTCGATTGCCCTGTCCATGATGGTGTTCTCCTTCCAGATTTACAGATACAGATGGTTTCAATGCCGGCGCGGGTTCCCGCTTGCCGGTGCGCGATGGCACGTGAACGCCGGCTTTGAAACCATGTCTTATTCGCCTGCGAGTTCGCGGGGAAGGGGTGCGTATAGCGGCCCCGCGCGGCTCAGTCCAGCACCGCCGCAGGCAGCGGATCGGCAGCGACGGCCGACGGCATCCACGCCGCCGGCGCGGACTCGGGCGCCGGGTCGCTGGCGGCACGGTGGCGGATGAAAACGGCAGCCAGCGCCGCAGCCACGCTCAGCAGCGCCACGAAGAGTGAGACGCGCACGAAGCCGTCTACGATCGCCTGCCGCGCCGCCGCCTGCGCCGCGCCCGTGCCGGCCGGCAGGAAGTGTTCCGCCGCCCGGCGCACCGCCGCCTGCTGCGGGGCGCCCGAAGACGCGCCGGAGAGGGCGCCGTCCACGTGGTTGAGGTAGACGCCGCCGAGCAGCGCCACGCCGAGCGAGGTGCCGATTTGCCGCGCCATCGTCAGCGTGCCGGAGGCGAGTCCCGCTTTCGCCACGGGCACGGCGCTCATCACCGCCAGCGAGGTCACGGCGATGAACAGGCCGATACCGGCGCCGCGGATCACGAAGGCCGGCAAGAAGGTGTCGGCGTAGCCGCTGCGCACGTCGAGCCGCAGCAGGTACAGCGCCGAGACGGCGACCAGCAGCGAGCCGGCGATCATCACCAGCCGCAGCCGGCCGCCCAACCGCTGGCCGAGCATACCCGAAACCGGCGTCATCAGGGCCACCAGCGCCGTGGCCGGCACGAAGGCAAAGCCCGCCTCAAGCGGCGAGAAGCCCCAGGTGTTCTGCAGCAGCAGGCTGCTGTACGGCTGGCTGCCGAAGACGCCCGCATTGAAGAGAAAGGCGGCGAGGCAGGCGATCACGAACGTGCGGCTGCGGAAGAGCGAAAGCTCGATCAGCGGCCGCTGCACGCGCCGCTCCAGCGCGACGAACACCGGCAGCAGCGCCGCGCCGCCCAGCAGGCTGCCGAGAAGCACCGGCGAGCCCCAGCCCAGCTCGTTCGCCCGGGTCAGGCCGTAGACGAGGAGGAAGAGCGCGGCCGAGAGCAGCGTCAGCCCGCCCCAGTCGATGCCGCGCGGGGCGGTCTCGTCGCGCGATTCGGGCACGAAAGGCAGCGCCAGCACGAACGCCAGCAGGCCCACGGGCACGTTGATGAAGAAGATCCAGCGCCAGTTGTCGCCGCGCACCAGCAGGCCGCCCAGGATCGGCCCGGCGATCAGGCCCAGGCCGGAGACGCCGCCCCAGATGCCGATCGCCAGCCCGCGCTGCGCGGCAGGAAAGGCATGCGTTACGATCGAGAGGGTGAGCGGCGTCATGATCGCGGCGCCGGCGCCTTGCGCCACGCGGAAGACGATCAGGGCGCCGATACTTTGCGACAGCCCGCAGGCGATCGAGGAGCCGACGAACAGCGCCAGACCCAGCAGGTAAAGCCGCCGCCGGCCGTAGAGGTCGCCCAGCCGGCCCATGGCGATCGGCAGCACACCCATCACCAGCACGTAGCCGGAGACGGTCCACTCCGCCTCGCCGAGGCCGGCGTGCAGGCCGCGGCTGATCGCGGGGAAGGCGATGTTGACGACGAACGTATCGATCATCAGCATCATCAGGCCGAGGCAGACGGCGAGCAGCGTCAGCCACTTCGAGGGCATGCTGCGTGTCCGCGTCGCGGTGAAGGCCATGACGGTCCCTCCCTGAGCCGGCGCTGAAGCGCAAGTGACTATGAAATTAATAGTAAGAGTGAAAAAGCAAGGATGTCAATGCTGCCCGCACCGCTCGTGCTGAACCGCTCAGCCTGAGGCGGCGCGGCGGAACCGTTTCCGAGCACCGGCGTCTACGGGAAACGGGAGGAGCGCCTGTCTGTGGTCGCGGAGCGGCCACCCGCGATCGATGGGGCACCGCGCACCGACCGGCGCAGTCGGCGGCGATCTGGAGGATGCATGGACCGCAGCACGGACCCGAAGCGGCTGGTGGAGCAGGGCTACGACCGCATCGGCGCCAGTCACCACGAATGGGGTTCGCAGGTACGCAAGGGCGAGAAGGCGCGCTATGCCGCGATCGTCTTCGAGCGGCTGCCGGCGGGCGCCGCCGTGCTGGAGCTGGGCTGCGGCTCCGGCTCGACCACGACGGCGCGTTTGGCCGAGCGCTTCACGCTGACCGGCGTGGACATCTCCGCCCGCCAGATCGCGCTGATCCGCGAGCGCATCCCCGGCGCAACGTTTCTCCAGGCGGACATGGCCGCGCTCGACTTCGCCCCGGCGAGCTTCGCTGCGGTCGTCGCCTTCTACTCGATCATCCACCTGCCGCGCGAGGAGCACGCCGGCCTCTTGCAGCGCATCGCGAGCTGGCTGCGGCCCGGCGGGCTGCTGGTGGCGACGATGGGCGCCCACTCAACCGCGGCGGGCTACGAGGACGACTGGCTCGGGGCGCCGATGTACTGGAGTCACTTCGACAGCGCCACCAACCGGCGGCTGGTTGAGGAGGCGGACCTGCGGCTGCTCAGCGCCCAGGAGGAGACGGCCGAGGAGCACGGCCAGCCGACCACCTTCCTCTGGGTCGTCGCGCACAAGAGCGAGCGCGAGGCCGGCGCCGTTTGAAAGGGCAAAGCCGGCGGGCCGCGTCCGCGCCGTGCGTCCCGTCGCTGCCAATTCAGCGGCCAATGCCAAACACACGCGGTCGGCGAGGATCGGATACTGAGGTTGACAGGACGCGGCCGCTCGCCGGGCCAAACCCGCGGGCGGCCGCCGTGAGGAGCAGCCGATGACTGCGAGCAGCGCGACCGAGCCGATGACGCATGAGCGGGCGCAGGCGTTCGCCCGCCGCTGGGCGGAGGAGTGGAACCGCAAAGACGTCGAGGCCGTGCTCGCCCACTTCGCCGAAGAGGTCGAGTTCACCAGCCCGAAGGCGGCCGCCACGGTGGGAGCGGCCACCGTGCGCGGCAAGGACGCGCTGCGCGCCTACTGGAACGCCGCCATCGCCCGCATCGAGACGATCCAGTTCACCATCGACCACGCCGTCTGGGATCCGGCGAGCGCAGCTCTGCTGATCGTCTACACCGCGGCGATCAACGGCCAGAGCAACCGCGCCGGTGAGCTGCTGCAGCTCAATGCCGCCGCCCTCGCCGTACGCGGCGAGGCGTTCTACGGCGCTGCGCTCGACTGACCTGCCCTTAGCATGATCCTCCCCTCTCCATGCCATGGAGAGCAATGCGGGGCTGCGCTCGACTGACCTGCCCTCAGCATGATCCTCCCCTCTCCATGCCATGGAGAGGGGCCGGGGGTGAGGCCGCCTCACTCCGTCTCGCGCGTGAGGCGGTAGATGATCGGAATCGCCAGGGCGATCAGCGCCCAGGAGCGCTGCGCCATCGCCGGATCGATCGCGGCCAGCGGCGCCGATGCGAAGAACACGACCGTTGTGACGAGACCGCGCCAGGGATAGAAACGGCGGGCGCTTACCGGCAGATCCTCGTTCACCAGGCGCGGGTCATGGCGCGCGTAGAACCAGAGCAGGTTGAGCGAGAGCGAGGTGACGCCCATGCTGGCGGCGTACAAGCCGACCGGGAACGAACGCGAGCCGTACTCGCCCATCACTTCCGTGGGATAGGGCAGAAGGGCGACGCAAAGCAGCACCAGCAGGTTCAACCAGATCAGCGGGCCGTCGTGGCTCTTGAGATAGCGGAAGATGCGGTGGTGGGTGATCCAGAGACTGCCGATCACCACGAAGCTGAGCGTGTAGCTGAGGAAGTGCGGCCACTGGTCGCGCACGGCCTGGACCAGACGGTCGGGCGGTGTGCTGCGCGGGTCCGGCGGCGTCAGTCCGAAGACGAGCAGCGTCATCGCCACGGCGAAGACGCCGTCGCTCAGCTGCAGCAGGCGGGTGTTGTCCGACGGCAGCGCCGCGGGCGATGGCGCCGCCGGCGTGGCGGCCGGCTCCCGTTCGCTTGCGCTCATGCTCCTATGCATAAGCGCCGGGAGTGCGACAGGGAAGCCTCGGCCCTCACCCCCGTCCCCCTCGCCCAGGATTGGGCGAGGGGGACGGGGGTGAGGGCCGAATGCCGCGTGGCCCGTGCCGCGGCGATCCTGTACGCTGAGCCTCGGCGCCGGTCGCGCGGCCGCCGGAGGATCGCACCCTGGCGAAATTAGCCACCAGCGACGCCAGCGCCCCGCCGCCGCGGCACGATCCCTTCGCCGCCGCCCGCCAGCCCAATTTCCGCTTCTTCCTGCTCAGCCGCCTCTGGTCCGCCACCGCGACAACGCTGCAGAGCGCGGCGATCGCCTGGCAGGTCTACCGCATCTCCAACTCGGCGCTGGCCCTGGGCGTGCTCGGCCTGGTGCGCTTTCTGCCGGCGCTGCTGGCCGGCCTGCTCGGCGGCGCCGTGGCCGACAGCTTCGATCGCCGCCGCGTGATGCTGCTCGCACAGTTCCCGCCGCTCGCCTGCTCGCTGGCGCTGATGGCGACCAGCCCGCACAACCGCGGCGGCCTGGCGCTGGTCTTCACGCTCACCTTCGCCATCGCCCTCGCTTCCGCCTTTGAGAACCCGGCGCGCCAGGCGCTGTTGCCGCAACTGGTGACGCGCGAGACCTTCGCCAACGCCGTGGCCGTCAGCACCACGGTGCAGCAGTTCGCCTTCGTGCTGGGTCCGGCCGTCGGCGGACTGCTGATCGCCACCGCCGGCCTGGCGGGCGCCTACGGCGTCTCCGCCGTGCTGTACGCCGCCACGGCGCTGAGCCTGCTGCCGCTGCGCCCGGCGCTGATCGTCACGCCGAAGCGCGCCGTCAGCCTGGCGGCGGTGCGGGAGGGCGTGGAGTTCGTCTGGCGCCGCCAGGTCTTGCTCGGCGCAATGACGCTGGACCTGTTTGCGGTGATCTTCGGCGGCGCCACGGCGCTCTTGCCGGTCTACGCCGAGAGCGTGCTGAAGGTCGGCGCCGACGGCTACGGGCTGCTGACCGCGGCGCTGCCCGTGGGCGCGGTATTGATGGCGGTGCTGCTGGTGGCGCTGCCGCCCGTGCAGCGTGCCGGGCGCGGCCTGCTGATCGCCGTCGCCTGCTTCGGACTGCTGACGATGCTTTTCGGCGCCTCGCGCTCCTTTCCCCTTTCGCTTGCCGCCTACGCCCTCGTCGGCGCCGCCGACCAGGTGAGCGTGATCATGCGCCAGACGACGATCCAGCTCGCCACGCCGGATGCGCTGCGCGGTCGGGTCAGCGCCGTCAGCTCGGTGTTCATCGGCGCCTCCAACCAGGTGGGCGCGATCGAGTCGGGCTTTGTGGCCGCGCTGACCAGCGCGACCTTCTCCGTGGTCAGCGGCGGCGCGGCCGTGCTCGCGGTGGTCGCCGCCGTCACCGCGGGCATGCCCGAGCTGCGCCGCTACCGGTTAGGGGACGGGGAGTAGGGGGTAGGAAAGAGGGAATGGAGGCGCCGCCCGGGCCTGTCCCTGCATTGAGTCGACATCGCCGCTCCGCGATGACAGCAACAGGCTCGGCTGTCCTTTCCCCGCATGTGACATGAGGAAGGGTGCGGTTCGTGGGCTACGGGTAGCCTTCAGACAACCCTTCCACTGCGGGGAAGGAAGACGCGGCGCACGCCGCGGCCGGTGCAGTCCGCCCAGCACAAGCATCGGCTCATAGGCGATGCCGGCCGCGGGCAGCGCCTTCGCCAGCGTCTCCTCGTTGAACTGCGGGTTGCGGCGCAAGCGCGGCAGCGTGCGCACGTCCGTCAGCCGCTGCACGCCGTGCTCCTTGCCGCAGCGCGATCAGCTCCGCCAATGGCCGCGTCGAGTGCCCGATCGTCAGTATGCCTGGCGCCGCGGCTTCGGCCATGCGTTCACGGTAGCGCAGGCACGGGCGGTTGCGCTGTGCCATCGTGCGCCTCCCGGCGACGATTGGGAAACGCGCCTCAGCGCGCGGGCCGTCGCCCCCAGGCGGCCATCGTGGCCGGACCGAGGAACCATTGCCGTGCGTCGCCCAGCGCGTCCAGCGCCCGATCGAGCACCTGCTCGTGGGCGCCGGTCTTACGCATCGGCTCGCGCAATTGCTCCCAGCTCAGGCGCCAGAACTCGGCCATCGCGGAGCCGCCGGGAAAGACGGGCACGTCGCCTTCTGCGCCCAGCTCGGCCAGCCCCTGCGCCGCGAGCAGGGCCGGCAGCCGCCTCCCCCAGTCGCTCAGCCCGCCGGCCGCGTGCAGTGCACGGGTCACCGCGCCCCACATCTCGGCGTACGGCCCGCCGGCCGCCGCGGTCACGGGGAAGATATCGTGCTCTTCGAGCAACAGCCAGCCGCCGGGCTTCAACGCGGCAACGAGCCGCGGCAGGATCTGCTCGCGCTCGGGGATGTGCATCAGCACCAACCGTGTGTGCACGAGGTCGAATGCGCCCGCGGGCAAGGCATCACTGGCCAGATTGTGGCGGCGCACTTCGAGGTTCGGCCGCGTGAGGGCATCAAGAAAGCGCGTATCGAGATCGGTGGCAAGCACACGGCCGGGGGCGCCCACCTGCGAGCACAGCCAGTCCACGATCGAGCCGCCGCCCGCGCCAGGCTCGAGGCAGGACCAGCCTTCGTGCAAACCCAGCGCCGACATCCGCCGTTGCGTCGCCGGGTCGAGGCACTCTTCCAGCAAGGCCAGTCGCCGTCGGGCCTGCTGCCAGGCGTTGTCGAAGGCGTAGGCTGTCATCGCCGCCCCTCGCGTCCGCTCGCGCCACATGTCGCACGGCTGCGCGGCTCCACGTGTTTGCACAGTGTACCGCGGCGCTGCCGTGAGGGGCGCGGGCAGCGCGGCTGGCGAGCTTACGGCCGGCCGGCCGTAGGCGGCGCGGCGCCGCCGAAGCGCTGCTCGGCCAGCTTCTGCCGCTCCGACCAGAGCATGCCCGTGGTCAGGCCGCCGTCCACTACCAGCGCGTGGCCGGTGACGAAGCTGCTGGCGTCGCTCGCCAGCCAGAGCATCGCCTCGGCGATGTCCGCGGGCATGCCGGCGCGTTGCACCGGCTGCGCCCGCGCGCCGACGCCCTTGACCGCGTCGAGCGTCAGGTCTGCCTGCTCCGCCGAAAGTCCCATCGCCTTGCCGAAGATCGGCGTGACGATAAAGCCGGGACAGATACAGTTGACGCGGATGCCGCTCTCGCCCAGCTCGTTCGCCACGGAGCGGGTGAGGTGGATCACCGCCGCCTTCGCCGCGCTGTAGATATGCGGGCCGTAGCCCACACCCAGCCCCGCCACGCTGGCCGTGCTGATGATGCTGCCGCTGCCCTGCGCCTTCATCAGCTTCGCCGCGTGCTTCATGCCCAGCACCACCCCGCGCAACAGCACGGCCAGCGTCGCGTCGCAGGCGGCCATGTCCGTCTCTTCGATCGGACCGGCGCCGCCGCCGATGCCCGCGTTGTTGATCATGCAGTCCAGACAGCCGAACGTTTTGACGGCGTGGGCGATCGCGCCCTGCACGTCCGCTTCCTGCGCCACGTCCACATGGCGGAAGCTCGTGGCCGTGCCCAGCTCCTCCGTGAGCTTCTGGCCGCGGGCGTCCTGCACGTCGGCGATCACGACGCGCGCCCCCGCCTCCACGAAGCGGCGCACGGCGCCCTCGCCGATTCCGCTGGCGCCGCCGGTAATCACGGCGACTTTGCCGTCGAGCTGGGCCATCGCTCCCTCCCCCGCCCGTCCCCCAACGCGTTAGGGGAGGGAAGTGATATTTCGCCTCGAACCTCTTGTCGGCTTGGACGGCTCAGACCAGAGCCCGATTCAGCACGTCGCCGGCGACAAGAGCGACGGGAAGATAGCGCATGGCCAGCTCCCTTTCAGTACGGGCTCCAGTTCCCTCACACTATCCGGCGGAAGAGCCGTGCCGAACCTACCTCAGCGCGGGAGTGGCCGGTGATGTACCGCTGGCGGTTTGTGCTTCTTGTGAGAGTGCGTCGTAGGCGCGGAGCATATCAGCGAGATCGCCTTGGGCATCACGCTCTGCCTGCGCCGCGCCTGAAGGATTTGTAGAGATGGCGATAAGCGCAGCCGTCTGGCTATTCACGTAGTTTAGCATTGAACTCTTCACCGGCTGAGCGCACGGCGGAACTGTCGTATTCGCCACCCTTTGGGACGTAGCGAGGAGCCGCGGGTTCAGGGATAGCGGCGGAGCGTTGCCCGCCGCGGCCAGCGCTTGGATCTCATCATTGATCTCGGCAAAGATGGGTTTCAGCGTGTCGTGTGCAACGACCGCATCTGTCTGCGAGCAAGCCACGCCATCTAACGCAACAGGACTTGGACTCGGTGGTGGAATCTGTGTTGGGGTGGTCGCCAGCAATGGGGTTGCCGTCACCGAGGGCGCGGTTGGCGGCGCAAGAATCTGGCTGGGGGATGGCAGTGGAGTCTCGGCAATTGCAACCGTGGATGAGGCGGTAGACAAGGCCGCAGATGAGGCGATCGTCGCCTGGGTCGTCACGGACTTACTATTGTTCGATGAGGTACAGGCTGCAGTGCATAGGAAGAGTAGGAGCATGGCGGGACGCGAGCGCATCAGCAGGTTCTCCTATGCCGCGGCACATATATCGACTATCGATCGGCGTCCCGCAGTGACAGAATCGCACAGCATGTACTGGCGCATCCTACCCCATCGCCGAACCATGGGTGTTGCAGGCATCGCGCTGGGTTGCAACTCATTTGGCTGCGACGAAGTCGACCTGACAGTCCGCGTTCATCCCCGCGCGCCTGCTGTTATACCCTAAACCCTCTACTCTGCGCCCAACGCCCTACGCCCCGATGATCGAGCGCACGCGGATCGCCTGCTCGCGCTCGGGGCCGACGGAGACGATGCTCACCGGGCAGCCCAAAAGCTGCTCGATGCGGCGCACGTAGCCCTGCGCCGGCAGCGGCAGATCGTCGAAGGCGCGCACGTCGCTGGTGGGGCACTGCCAGCCGGGCAGCGTCTCGTAGACCGGCTGGCAGGACTGGAGCAGCGGCAGACTGGCAGGAAAGCTCGGCAGCCGCTCGCCGCCGGCGGCGTAGGCGGTGCCGATCTTCAGCTCCGGCAGCTCGTCCAGCACGTCCAGCCGCGTGACCACGGCGTCGGTGAGGCCGTTGAGGCGGCGCGTGTACTGCGCGGCCACGGCGTCGAACCAGCCGCAGCGGCGGGCGCGGCCGGTATTGGTGCCGAACTCGTCGCCGCGCCGCGCGATGTGCGCCGCCGTCTCGTCGAACAGCTCCGTGGGCATCGGGCCGCCGCCGACACGCGTCTGGTACGCCTTGTAGACGCCCACCGTGCGCGTGATCTCGTTGGGTCCGATGCCGATGCCCAGCGCCGCGCCCGCCGCCGAGGAGGAGGGCACGGAGCTGGTGACGTACTCGTAGGTGCCGAAGTCGAGGTCGAGCAGCGCCCCCTGCGCGCCTTCGAGCAGCACGTCCTCGCCGCGGTCCAGCGCCTGCTGCACCAGCAGCGAGGTGTCGGTGACGAAGGGCTGCAGCCGCCGGCCGTAGGCGCTGTACTCGCGCAGCACGGTGTCGAAGTCCAGCGGCGCGGCCCCGTAGAGGTGGGTGAGCACGCGGTTCTTGTACTCCAGCACGTAGCGCAGCCGTTCGGTGAAGCGCTCCGTGTCGACCAGGTCGCCGACGCGGATACCGATACGGCCGACCTTGTCGGCGAAGGCGGGGCCGACGCCGCGCCCGGTTGTGCCCACGGCGAGCGGACCGCGCAGCGCCTCGTCCAGCCGGTCGATGATCGGATGGTAGGGCATGACCACGTGGGCGCGGTCGGAGACGTACAGCCGGTCGACGGCGACGCCGCGATCGACCAGCTTGTCGATCTCGGTGAGCAGCCGCGCCGGCTCCAGCGCCACGCCGTTGCCGACGATGCAGGTCTTGTCGCCGTAGAAGATGCCGGCGGGCACGACGTTGAGCTTGAACTTGCCGCGGTCGTTGATCACGGTGTGGCCGGCGTTGTCGCCGGCCGAGTAGCGCGCGACGATCGTGGCGCGGCGTGCCAGCAGATCGACGATCCGCCCCTTCCCTTCATCACCCCACTGCCCGCCGATCACCACGGTTGCCGGCATGACCGCCCCTATCTAGCGTCCGGCCGCTTCAGCCTGCGCCTGGCCGGCGCGCCGGCATACGAAAGCGCGCCCCGGGGGCGCGCCCGCTGCCGGACCAAACCCACGGCATTGTAGTGGCCGTGCCTGCTTTCTGCAATACGCCCGCGCCCGAATGCCGCTGTTCGGGCGCGGTGGAGACGAAGGGCGATGGTCCCAGCAACCAAATTCGCACCGCACCTCGACCGAGTATGGCGCCAATCTGTCACCAGAGGGCGTTAAGTCTTATGTAAGCACACCCAAAAGTACGGGGTCGCCCATATTCCCCGGAGCGGGCTGAAGCGATACGATCTTACATAGATATTGCCGAGAGCGGCGTCCTTTGTCGGAGCCGATGATGCCCGCCGGCCGCGCCAACAATGCCTACGCCGATGCTGAACAGCCGGCCCTGCTGCGCCGCCTGCGGCAGTACTCGCGCGAGAGCGACTATGTGCGCTGGGAGGCCCTGCGCGGCGAGCTGACCGGCATGGGCTACCGCGTCGTGCTGGTGCGCGGCGTCGAGCACCTGCGCCCGCTCGGCGGCTAAGCTTCCCCCTCGCCGTGTGCCGCGTCGCTTAATGGCGGTCGGGTTCCAGCGCTGACTGTCTCGCCATCTTCTGTCGCGGCCACGCGCCGCACGTAGGCCAGCGCCGCGTCCAGCGCCTGCACCAGCGTCAGCCCTTCGCCGTCGGCCCAGCAGCGCTTGAATTCGTCTTCGCTCAGCGCGGCGCGCGCCGCTTTCAGGTCGCGCTCGTAGAGATCGGCCCATGCGCGCGGCAGCAACTGCCCGTCGCTCCAGCGCTCGGCGGCGCCGAACCAGCGTGCCGCAGACGGCGCGTCACTCCGCAAGGCCGCCAGCATCCCGACTTCCATGACCATCCAGAATGGAAAGGCGGCGAAGTTGCCCCCGCCGCGAGCCAGGTAGAGGAGCGCTTCCAGCGCGTTTGCCATGCTGGAGATGTCCCATTGATGGCGCAACTCAAGTGGTTGGAGGATCAAGGCTTGCACCGCGAATCCGCCGATGCCGCCGTCGACCGCCATCAATGGACGCCTGAGCGGCTCCCGCAGCGCCCTCATCGCCGCCCAGTCGCCACCCATCGCAGCGAACATCATCTGGGTGAGGAGCGCCCAGCCCTGATAGATGGGGTCGCCTGTCCGAGAGGCCAGCCGTTCCAGCTCGGCGCGACGGCCGGACGCGGCAGCAGCGTCACCCGCGATGATCAGCCCGTAAGCCAGAAGGAACAGTCCGATCGCCTCCGAAACCCGGTCGTTCAGCTCGCGGGAGAGCAAGAGCTGTTCCTCCAGCAGGCCGCAGCCCCGCGGCGGATCCCAGCGGATGACGGCCTCGCCAAGCGTGTTGAGCGCGACATTCAGGCAGGTGCGGTCGCCGAGCTCGCGGCTGAGGACGATGCTTGCTTCCACGAGCGCCAGCTCGGTGCGTTGCCCACCGCCCCACCACCGCAGCGTGCCGGCGAGACAGAGCAGGCGGGCGCGGGACACGGTCGGCGCCTGCGCCGCCGGCAGGACCAGGAAGCGTTCCGGCCAGCCCCGTACGTGCTGCAGGTGGCCGAACCGCATCCCATAGAAGTAGAGGGGCCAGAGAACGCGCCCCCCTGTGCTCAGATCCTCGCGCGCCAGGCACCAGGCAAGCACCGCGTGCAGGTTGTCGATCTCCGGGTCAATGCGCTGAAACATCCGGCCGCGCACGGCCCGGCGTAGAAAGCCGATGAAATGGACCGCCTGCGCCTGCCGCAGCCGCTCTTCCTCGCCGCTGACCGCTAGCTGCTCCAGGGCGTAGGCGCGGATCGTCTCCAGCAGGCGGTAGCGCGGCTCGCCCGTTGGGTCGTCCAAGCGCAGCACGAGGCTGTGATCCACCAGCGCGGCGAGCGATGCCAGCACCTCGCCCACGCCGTCGAGCGCGCCGCAGACGGCCTCCGCCGCCGCCAGCGTGCAGCCGCCCGGAAACACCGCCAGCCGCCGGAACAGCGCCTGCTCCTCAGGAGAGAGCAGCGCGTGGCTCCAGGCGAGCGTGTCCCGCAACGTTCGCTGGCGCTCAGGCGCGTCGCGCGCCCCGCCCACTAGCAGCGGCAGCGGCTGTTCGAGCCGCGACAGCAGCGCCGCCGGCGGCAGCAGCTTCGTGCGCGCCGCCGCAAGCTCGATCGCCAGCGGCAACCCGTCGAGCCGGGCGCAGATCGCGGCGACGGCTTCGGCGTTCTCCGCGCTCAGCACGAAGTCGGGCCGTACCGCCTGCGCCCGCTGCACGAACAGCGCCACGGCGGGCGAGCCGGCCGCGGCGGCCAAACCGCTCGGTGCCCCGTCGGTTCTGGGCAGCGGCAGCGGCGGCACGGGGAACTCGCGTTCGCCGCGCAGGTGCAGCGGCACGCGGCTGGTGACCAGCAGCGTCAGCCCCGGCGCGGCGCCCAGCAGCTCCGGCAGCAGCGGGGCCGCCTCGGTCAGATGCTCAAAGTTGTCGAGCACCAGCAGCAGCCGCTTGTCCCGCAGGTGGGCCCGCAGCGTGTCGGCCACCGGCTCGAGCTCCGTCTCGCGCACGCCCAGCGCCTGTGCGATCGCCGAGGCCACGCGCCCCGGCTCGCCCAGCGGTGCGAGGTCCACGAAGAAGACGCCGTCGGCGAAGTCGTCCAGCAGGTCGGCGGCGGCCTGCAGCGCCAGCCGGGTCTTGCCCGTGCCGCCGGGGCCGGTGAGGGTCACCAG
>DATGEL010000087.1 GCA_035310145.1 Dehalococcoidia bacterium | reverse complement strand
GCGCTCGGTGACGGAGACGATCATGATGTTCATGATGCCGATGCCGCCGACGACCAGCGAGATGCCGGCGATCGCGCCCAGCAGGATGGTCAGCACCTGCGTCACGCCGGTCTGCGTCGAGATCTGATCGTCCTGTGTCTGCACCACGAAGTCCGGGTCGGCGACGCGGTGGCGCGTCAGCAGCAGCTGCGTGATCTCGTCCTTCGCCGCAACGATGCTCTTCGCGCCGGTGGCCTGCACCACGATCTGGCTGACGTTGGCGACGCCCCTGGGGTTACGCGGGTTGGCGAGCTGGCGCTGCAAGGTCGTGATCGGCACGAGGATCTGGTCGTCCACGTTGCCGAGCGGCCCGCCGCCCTTGCTCTGCAAGACCCCGGCCACGCGCAGTTGCACCGGCCGCCCGGCGCGCACGCTGATGTTCTGGCCGGTGGGGTCGGCGCTGCCGAACAGCGACTGCGCCACGTTGGCGCCGAGCATCGCCACCGCCGCGTGGGCGTCCAGGTCGTCCTGCGTGAACCAGGCGCCGAGCGCGGCGGGGAAGTTGTGCACGTCGGCGTAGGCCGGCGTCACGCCGGTGATGCGGCTGGCGACGTTCTGGCCCTGGTATACGGTCTGCGCGGTGAAGGGCAGGTTCAACTCGGGTGAGACCGCGGCCGCGTCGGGCACGCTGTTCGGATCGGCGATGGCGGTGGCGTCGTCCAGGGTGAGCGTCGGCGCACTGCCGTTGCCCTGCGAGATGCCGCCCTGGCTCTGCGCGCCCGGCGTGATCGTGATCAGGTTCGAGCCAAGACTCTTGATATTGCTGGCGATCGCCGCCTGGGCGCCGCTGCCGATCGACATCAGCGCGATCACCGCGCCGACGCCGATCACGATGCCCAGCATCGTCAGGCACGAGCGCAGCTTGTTCGCCAGCAACGCCTCTACGGCGATGCGGATCGTTTCCGCCAAGTCCACCGCCCAGCCTCCCGCCGCCGTGCCGGCACGACGGCCACGGCCCTGCCGCCAGCGTAGGCGGCGAGGCTGAGCGGGGTCTGAAGCAGCCCTGAGCAGAGGCTGAGCTGTGGATAAGCAAGCTCTCAGGCGCGTCCGCCGCCGGCGGGTGCTTGCGCGGCGGCGCGTTCTCTCTATGCTGTCGGCAAGCGGGGACGAAGGAGAGCGTGACGATGGCCGAGGGCGCGCTGGCGGGCCTGCGGGTGCTCGAGTGCGGCGAATTGGTGGCCGCCGCCTACGCGGCGAAGCTGCTGGGCCAGTTCGGCGCCGACGTGATCAAGATCGAGCCGACGGAAGGCGACCCGCTGCGCCGCCGCGGGCCCTTTCCCGCCGGCAAGGAGAACCCGGAGACCGGCGGCCTGCACCTCTTTCTGGACCAGGCGAAACGCTCCCTCGTGCTGGACCTGGAGACGGCGGCCGGCCAGCAGCAGTTCCGGCGGCTGGCGGCGGAGGCGGATGTGCTGCTGGCCAGCGGTTCGCCGGCGCGACTCGAGCGGCGCGGGCTGTGCGACGCGGCGCTGCGCGAGGCGAATCCGAACCTGATCGTGACGCTGGTCACGCCGTTTGGGCTCGACGCCGCGGAAGGCCGCGACCTGCCCATGCGCGAGATCAGCGACCTGGCCGCCGGCGGCTGGCTCTGGCTCAGCCCGGGCGCGCTGGAAGACCCGGCGCTGCCGCCGCTGAAGCCGTTCGGCCAGCAAGGTCACTACGTCTGCGGTCTGCACGCCGCCATCGCCACGCTGGCAGCGCTGGCCGCGCGGGACTCCGGCGCGGGCGGCCAGCTGATCGACATCTCCGCGCAGGCCGCGATCGCCAGCCAGGTCGAAAACGCGATTCCGCACTACACCTACGACGGCGTGGTCGCCTCGCGCCTCGGCAACCGCATCGTGGGGCCGTGGGGCGTCCTGCACCTGGCCGACGGCCTGCTCTTCCTCGTGTGCGTCACCGAGGAGGAGTGGCGGCGGCTGCTGGACTTCCTGGGCAATCCCGAGTGGGCGGAAAGCCCGCTCTTCGCCGACCGCCTTGTGCGCGGACCGAACAACGACGCCGTGATGGCCATGCTGGCGGACGCGCTGCAGGACCGCCCGGTGCAGGAGATCTACCATGCCCTGCAGGCGCGGCGCGTGCCCTGCGCCCCGGTGAACGGCATGGCCGACGTGCTGGCCAGCGAGCATCTGCGGGCGCGCGGCTTCTTCGTCGCCCACGACCACCCCGACGCCGGAACCTGGACCTATCCGGGCGCGCCCTGGCAGCTCTCGGCCACCCCCTGGCAGGCGGGCCGCCGCGCCCCGCGCCTCGGCGAGCACGACGGGGAGGTGCTCGGCGCCGCGGAGGGCAGCGAGACCGGGGCAGCGGCTGCAGCCCACGCGACCACGCCCACCCTGTCACCTGTCACCAGTCGGCGATCGCCTACCCGCCTGCCCCTGGCGGGCGTGCGCGTGGCCGACTTCACCTGGGTGGTCGCCGGCCCGGTGCTGACGATGCAGCTCGCGCACCTGGGCGCCGACGTGATCAAGATCGAATCCGCCACCCGGCTCGACACCGGCCGCGCCGCGATTCCCCCGTTCTGGAAGGGCCAGCGCACGCCGAACACGGGCGGCTTCTTCAACCAGTACAGCCAGGGAAAGCGCAGCCTGCAGATCAACGCCCGGCACCCGCGCGCCATGGAGATCCTGCACGAGTTGATCCGGCGTTCCGACATCGTGGCGGACAACTTCGGCGCCGGCGTGATGCCGCGCATGGGTCTCGGCTACGAGGAGCTGAAGCGGATCAAGCCGGACATCATCCAGATCTCGATGGCGGGGTTCGGCCAGAGCGGCCCGCAGGCGGCCTATGTCGGCTACGGCCCGGTGCAGATCCCGCTGATCGGCCTGATGGGCCTCACCGGCTACCGCGGGGGACCACCGCGCGAGGTCGCGATCTCCTACATCGACTACAACGCGGGCCTGCACGGCGCCGTCGCAGTGCTTGCGGCCCTGCACCATCGCCGGCGCAGCGGCGAGGGCCAGTTCATCGACATGTCGCAGTGGGAAGCCGCGATGCCGCTGATCGCTGAAGGGCTGCTGAGCTACCAGATGACCGGCGAGCAACCGCCGCGCATGGAGAGCCGCGACGCCTTCGAGGCGCCGCAAGGCGTCTACCCGTGCGCGGGCGAAGACCGCTGGCTGGCGCTGGCCTGCTGGAGCGACGGCGAGTGGCAGGCGCTGGTGCGGGCGATCGGCCGCGCCGATCTCGCCGCCGATGCGACGCTGGCGAGCCGCGCCGGCCGCAAAGCGCACGAGGATGCGATCGACGCCGCGATTGGCGCCTGGACGCGAGAGCGTGAGGCGGAGCAGGCGGCCGCGGCGCTGCGTGCGGCCGGCATCGCGGCGCAGGTGGTGCAGACGCCGAAGGATTTGGTCGAAGACCCGCGGCTTGCGGCGCGCGACTTCTGGGTGAAGCTGCCGCACCCCGAGTGCACGGGGGCGCAGCACGCCGGACTGCCCTGGCACTTCTCGCGCACGCCGCTGCGGGTGCGCAGCGCGGCGCCGGCGCTGGGTCAGCACACCGACGAGGTGCTGCGCGAGGTGATCGGCCTTAGCCCGGAGCAGATCGCGGAACTGCGTGCCGCCGCCGTCTTCGAGTAGCCGGATGCGTGCCGACGCAGCGCGCGGCCCCGCCCGCGCACCCGCATGAGCAGCGGGCCTGCGGCGAAACGGAAGGTCGGCCGCCGCAGGGGCGTGAGGGCACGCGCAGGGACATCGGAGACGCCGGGCAAGCGAAAGCCCGGCCAAATCGCCGGGTTCCACACCTGCAATCCGGAGCCGAAGAAGGGACTCGAACCCCCGACCCGCTCATTACGAATTGGTTGAACAGCGGTGCAGAGTAGTGCGTCGGGTTGCGTTTCACGCCTACGTGACACCCTGTTCGGGGCGTCGTGGTGCAACCTGTTGCCTCACCGTGGGGGTATGCGTGGGGGTACAGCAACGAACTTGCACATCGCACGATGAAACCTCGACGCAGTAGTTAGCCGCGTGGCTCGCTCCTGCCGCGCGCTGAAGTGGGCGATTACGTGATAGGGCGAATGCCGTAGGCGGTTGAACGCCACATCACAATCGTACGCGCGCTGACGCCATCGCACCGAAACACCGTAAAATGGTAAACCGCCGCGACTGCGCGAACAGCCCGGCGGCAAGGTGAACGGTGTTGGAGGCACCGCGCACAATGACCAGTCTACTGTCTTCGCCGTTTTTCTGTAGCGCCTGCCATAAGCCCTTCCCGCCGGAGCAGTTGCGCGGCGGTCACCCGGGCCTTGAGCCACGCGAAGTGCTCTGCGGGGCATGCGCCGAGAAGCAGCGCCGCCGGTTTGACGCCATGATGGACGCCGTGCGCGCCTCGTGGATCTGCCGGGAGTGCCGACGGTCCGGCGTGGCCTTCACGGGCCTGACGAACGCGAGCGGCCATCTCTGCACCGACTGCTTCAACGACCCGGGGTGGTGGCGCAAAGCGGAGGACGTGCGCCGAGCGCCGACTGAGGCAGCGTGGGCGCCTGGCTACACACCGGAGCCCATAGGCGGCCGTAGCAGACAAATTCCGGAGGATACGAGGTATGTCTACGAGTGCGACATCTGCCGGCCCTACGTCGAGGCGTGTACCAATCACTATGATGGGTTCGTCTCGAAACAGCTGAATTTGCGCAACTTAAAGTGGGAAACGGTCGCACCGGACCTGCGATTCAGTTCGGGTGAACAAGCGCGGAAGCATTACGCGACGCATCAGAACGTGACGGGGCATGTAATCCTCCCCCCACGGCTGATGGCCGCATGGGCGCGGGCCATGGTCGTGGCACACGCCGTCAGGAACCCATCTCCCCATCCACGCCGCAAGGGCTAAATGGCCCAAAACGGCCGAATCCGGATTCGGCCGGACATGAGGCCCTGACGCGCCACACGATGAGTGTGCCGCGCGGTTCCGCATGTTGCCGCGCGGTGATGGGGGATGATTTGTCGGCGATGACGATTACCCAATCCGAGGCCGCTGAACGCCTCTCAGTGAGTCGGTGGACGATCTGGCGGTTGTTGCGCGACGGCGAGCTTGAGGCGGTGCGAATCCGAGGAAAAACCCTCGTCAGCACGCGGAGCGTTGAGGGGCTGATCGAGCGGAGCGTGGCAACCGCTGCGGCTATGGGGGTGCGCTGATGGCGGCGGTACTCGCGACGTTCCGCACATTGGCCCAACACGCACCCGACGGTCTGGTGCCTGATGAGACTCTGACCATTGCACAGCGCCGGCTGCTGAGCCACTACCTGACACCCCGGACCGGGATGTGCGGCTGCCGCGTCTGGCCCGTCGCCGAGCTGTTCGGCGGTGAGCCGTGAGCGCAATTACCTCGGCGCGAGCCAGCCCTGAGAGAACTGCCAGCCCACGCGGCTATGCCGCCGTCAAGGCGCTCGCCAAGCAGTTGCGGCAGCCCATCCCCTCGTTGCTGGCACTGAATCGAGAAAGCGACCCGTTCTTCAGTGGCTCACCCATGCACCACCAGCAGGCCGATTGGTTCGCGGGCCTCTGGCAGCGCTTCGGCTATACGGATGGCGTCCATCTGCGGCGCATGCACTACGAAGTATACGTGCAGCATGATGTGCTGCTGCCCGATGGCCGGCCGTACGAGAACCTGAAGTCGTGCTGGGACTACCTGCAGGACGCTTCCCGTCACGCCCGCTATCTCGGCCGCGT
This sequence comes from Dehalococcoidia bacterium, assembly GCA_035310145.1. NCBI lineage: Bacteria > Bacillati > Chloroflexota > Dehalococcoidia > Dehalococcoidia bacterium. Next base: position 9,933 of record DATGEL010000087.1, on the reverse strand, counting down.
TTCGCCCGATGCCTTCATCGACCAGCGCAATCCAGCGCCGCATGTGTACGTTTCGCACCGCGAGCTGCCCGAGCCGGAAGCGTGGCTGGACGAGCCGTTGCTGTCCATTCCGACGATCACCACCAGTCTGGCGAGCAACCTGCATCTGCGGATGCCCCACGTCTTCATCGACGGCTACACCTACGACCCGGCCGACCAGCCGTATCACATCGAGGTGTTTGCCGAGAAGTCCACGATGGATGACGTGTTGCTGCCCGTTGGCCGCGGCCTCGGCGTCAACCTCGTCACCAGCGTGGGCTACCAGTCCATAACCGGCGCCGTCCGCCTACTCAGGCGCCGCGTGGCATCGGGCAAGCCGGTGCGCATCTTCTATGTCTCGGACTTCGATCACGCCGGCTGGGGCATGCCCACACAGGTCAGCCGGCAACTGCAATTCTGGCTGCCGCACTACCTGGATGAAGAGAACGCCGACATCAAGTTGATTCCGCTCGTGCTCACCCGCGAACAGGTGGACGCCTACCGGCTTCCGAACGAGCCCGGCGACGGCAAGCCCGGCAACATGATCTTCGAGGCGCGGCAGGGGCGCGGCGTGGTGGAATTGGACGCGCTCGAAGCGCTCCATCCAGGCGAGCTGGCGCGCATCGTCCGCGAGGCCATCCGCCCATATGTCGATCACAACCTCGCGGCGCGGCTCGCTGAGGCCGAAGACGCGGCCCGTACCGACGCCGAGGCGATGTGGGAGGCCGCAATCGCCCCGCAGCGGGCCACGCTCAATCAGGTGGCCCGCGATCTGGCCGCGATCCTGGCGCGCTACGAGCAACAGCTCGCGCCGCTCAGCGAGGCGCTCGACGCCGAGTTGGCCCCGCACCGGGCGGCGCTGGAAGCTGTGCGGCATGCGGTACAAGTCGAAAGGGAGCGCTTCGCGCCGAACTTCCCGCCACGCCCTGAGCCAGAGCGCGTCTGGGATGACGAAGATGACTGGCTCTACGACAGCGGCCGGAGCTACCTCGACCAATTGACCTCCTACAAGCGGCGCGCGGGCGACGCCGGGGAGGTGGCCTCGTGAACGCCGCCGCTCAGCTCCGCAGGCAGGCCGCGGGTAGCGACCCGCTGGCCCGCCGGGTCGCGCGCGAACAACTCGCCCGGCTCCAACAGCCGGGCCGAGCGCACCCTGACAATGCCCCGCCGCCGAGCCGCTGGGCACACGTGCCGCTGGCCGAGCTGTTCGAGGCCACGGGCAACACGGTACGCCCGCACGGCCGCGGCCGGCTCGACTGCGGCCACGAGCCGCTGCACGGCAGCAAGAGCGGGCGCTGCGTGATCATCGACCCGAGCGCCGGCCGCTGGTGGTGTCTCTCCTGTCGGCGCAGCGGCGACGCCGCCAGCTTCCTGATGGCGTTGCACGGCTGGCCTTACCGCCGCGCCGCGCCGTGGCTCAGCGCCCGCTACGGCCCGCCGGCCGACGCCCGCGATCTCGGGGTGCGGGTGGAGGTGACGCCATGACCGTCACCTTCGACGCCGGCCAGTTCCGCCGCAGAGGCGGCTATGTCTACGGCGTGGTGCGTGTGCTGGAGCACGGCGCCCAGGTGTTCGCGGATGGCGTGAACCTGACCACCCACAAAGGCCGCGCCGCTTTCGGTGACGCCCTCGCCGGCCGGCTCAACGGCACCTGTCCCGACCCGGCCACCGTGGAAGCCCGCCTGCTGGAGATCCTGGCCGCGGCCGAGTCCGCGCTGGATGCGGCCGCGCCGGCCGGCGCCGCTGACGGGGATGGGGACACGTCCGACACGCCGCCCGCACCCGGCGGCCGTGGCCCCTCGCAGGCAACACGGCTCGTGCGTCTCGCGGCCGAGCTGGGCATCGACCTGTTCCACACCCCCGACGAACGCGGCTTCGCCACCTATCCGATCGGTGACCACCGCGAGACGCGGCCACTGCGTTCCGGCGCGTTCCGGCGCTATCTGGCCGGGGAGCTGTACCGGGCGGAAGGCGCGACGCCGGGCGGGCAGGCGCTTCAGGACGCGCTCACGGTGTTGGACGGGCAGGCGTACCACGCTGGCCCCGAACAGCCGGTGTTCTTGCGCGTGGCCGAAGCCGGCGGCGCCCTGTACCTCGATCTGGCCGATGACGGCTGGCACGCCGTCGCCATCACGGCCGCGGGCTGGCGTGTGGTGTCTGACCCGCCGGTGCGCTTCTGGCGGCCGGCGCACACGCAGGCGTTGCCGGAGCCGCTGCCCGGTGGGGACGTGTCCACGCTGCGCCGCTACGTCAACGTGGGCAGCGACGATGATTTCCTGCTGCTGGTGACGTGGCTCTTGCAGGCGTTTCGCGGCCGCGGGCCGTACCCGGTGCTCGCGCTGTTGGGCGGACAGGGGCGCGCCAAGAGCACCACCGGGCGCGTGCTGAAGGAGCTGCTTGATCCCGCCGTGCCGCCGCTGCGCGCCGAGCCGCGTGAGCCGCGCGATCTGGCCGTGGCGGCGAATAACACCTGGCTGCTCTCCTACGACAACTTCAGCCGCCTGCCCGGCTGGCTCTCCGATGCGCTCTGCCGGCTCTCCACCGGCGGCGGCTTCGGCACGCGGCAGATGTACAGCGACGATGAGGAGCGCGTGTTCGACGCGATGCGGCCGGTGCTGCTGACGGGCATCACCGACTTCATCGAGCGGGGCGACCTGCTGGATCGCGCCCTGCTGCTCTACCCGCCGCCGCTGCATACCACCGTGCCGGAACGGCAGTTCTGGCCTGCGTTCGAGCACGAGCGGCCGCGGCTGCTCGGCGCGCTGTTCGACGCCCTCAGCGCCGGGCTGCGCAATGAACCCCAGGTCAGCATCGCCCGGCCGCCGCGCATGGCGGACTACGCGTGCTGGGGCGCGGCGCTGGCCCCGGCGCTCGGCGCAACGGCCGAAATCTTCCTCGCCGCCTACACCGGCAACCGGGCCGACGCCACGGCGCTGCCGCTGGACGATTCGCCACTCGTGAAGCCGCTCACGGCGTTCATGCGCGACTTCGCGGCCGCGGCGCCGTGGGAGGGCACGGCGACGGAGTTGCTGGCGAAGCTCGGGGAGTACCTGAGCGAGACAGAACTGAAGCGCCTGCCGGCCGGCTGGCCGAAGCAAGCGAATCAGCTCACCAACGCGCTGCGGCGGCTGGCGCCGAGCCTCGCCGCGATCGCAATCGGGGTGGAGTTTGAGCGGGCGCCGCACAGCCGCACCCGGCTGATTCGGTTGTGGTGGATGCAGGAACCACCCGATTCAGAAGAAGCGGGTAATCCATCGTCCCCATCGTCCCCATCGTCCCCGTTGCCGCCCGACGGGACGGATTCACGCGTGGACGGGGCCGGTTTGGGGGACGATCCTCGCTGCACGGGGGACGATGCCCACACCGATCCATCGTCCCCCAAGAGGGGGCATCGTCCCCCATCGTCCCCCGATCGGGCCGATTCCACGCCTGAAACGCCGTCCGGGGACGATGGGGACGATGGGGACGATCTTTTCCGCTCCTGTTCTAAAACGGCGACGGCAACCAACGCGGCAGCCGCGCCCGGCACCGCCTGCCCCACCGCGCCCGCGTTCGAGCGCATCACCGACGCCACGCGGCTGCGTGCCGTGCTGCCGGAGTTGGCCCGCGCGCCGCTGCTGGGCCTGGACACAGAAACGACCGGCCTTGACCCACACCGCGACCGGCTCAGGCTCCTTCAGCTCGCCACGCCGGAGCGGGTGTACGTGGTGGACGCCTTCCATGTCGAGCCCCGACTGTTGGCGCCGCTCTTCGCCGGCCCCGACAGCCCGCGCCTGGCCGGCCACAACCTCGCCTTTGACCTGCGCTTCCTGATGGCCGCCGAGCTGCCCGTGCCGGACGGCGCACGGCTGTTCGATACGATGCTGGCCGCACAACTGCTTGCGGCCGGTGAGCCGAGCGAACGCGGCACGTTCACGCTGGCGACGGTGGCTGACCGCTGCGCCGGCCTGACGCTGGATAAGACGGAGCAGCGAAGCGATTGGAGCGGCCCGCTGACCGACGCGCAGCTTCGCTACGCCACGCTCGATGCGGCGGTGCTGCTGCCGCTGGCCGAACGCCTTCAGGCTGAACTCCACGCCGCGCGCCTTGAGCGGGTGGCGGACATCGAGATGCGGGCGCTGCCGGCGCTGGCCTGGCTCACGCACACCGGCGCCCCTTTCGACGCCGATCGCTGGCTTGCGCTCAGTAACGCCGCCGTGGCCGAGCGGTTGACGCTGGGCGACGACCTGACGAAGGCGGCCGGAACCGGGGACATGTTCGAGCACAGCACGATCAACTGGGATAGCCCCGCCCAGGTGGCGGCACTGCTGCGCGCGCGCGGGCACGACGTGCCGCGCGCCGACGAAGCGACGCTCACGGCGCTCGCGGCCGCCGAGCCGCTGGCGCCCCTGCTGTTGCGCTACCGCGACGCCAGCAAGCGCGCCGGCACGTACGGGATTACCTTCCTGGAACACGTCACGGAGACGACTGGCCGCATTCACGCCGACTATCGCCAGCTTGGCGCGGCCAGCGGGCGCATGGCCTGCACCCGGCCGAATCTGCAAAACATCCCCCGCGACCCGGCCTATCGCGCCTGCTTTCGCCCGGCGCCGGGCCGCGTGCTTATCAAAGCGGATTACTCACAGATCGAGTTGCGCCTCGCCGCGCAGATCAGCAGCGACGCCGCCCTGCGTTCGGCCTTCGCGCGCGGTGACGATCTGCACGCCCGCACGGCGGCAGCGGTGCTGAGCAAAGCAGCGGACGCCGTGACGAAAGATGAACGGCAGCTTGCGAAGGCGCTCAACTTCGGCCTGACCTTCGGCATGGGCGCGACGGCGCTGCGCGAGTACGTCACCGGCTACGGCGTCACGCTGAGTCAGCCCGAGGCCGTCCGTTTCCGAGACGCCTTCTTCCGCGCCTACCCCGGTCTGCGCGCCTGGCACGAACGCGAAGGCCGCGGCAAGGACACCGAAACGCGAACGCTGACCGGCCGGCGGCGGCTCGGTGTCGAGAAGTTCACGGAGAGGCTGAACAGTCCGGTGCAGGGCAGCGGCGCCGACGTGCTCAAGCTGGCGCTGGCGCGCCTGTGGGAAGACCGGGCGGCGCAGCCGGCCGCCGCGCCGGTGTTGTGTGTGCATGACGAGATCGTGATCGAGTGCGACGCGGGCGAGGCCGAAGCAGTTGCGGCATGGCTGCGCGGCCACATGGAGGCGGCCGGCGCCGAGTTGGTGCCCGACGTGCCGATCGCCTGCGACGTGACCATTGCCCAGGACTGGGCGGGAAGCCCGCTGTAAAGCAGCGGAGGAACAGCCATGCCAGTGCGAGGAAGGCCATTCGCGAGGGGCCAGAGCGGCAACCCCCGCGGCCGGCCGCGGCGCGGTGCCGCCGTCGCCGACTTTCTGCGCTACGAACTGGCGCGGCCTACCGGCGAAGACGGCAAGGCAACGCGGGCGCAGGAACTGGCGCGCGTGCTGGTGGCGAAGGCACTCGACGGCGACGTGGCCGCCATCCGCACCGTATTAGAGCGGGTGGACGGCAAGGTGCCCGAGCCGCTCATGCTCCCCGGCCGCGTCGCGCCCGTCCTGTTCACGCTCAAGCTCGGAGAGCGCGATGACGACGGCGACTAGCTTCGTCTACGAACGGCCCTGGCTCTACCCGCAGCAGCTTGCGGCCATCTTCTGCCCCGAGCGCTACGCCATCATCGAGGCCTCAACCAAGAGCGGCAAGACGGTCGGCTGCATGGCGTGGCTTTCCGAGCAGGCGATGGCGGGCGCCGCCGGCCGCGCCTACTGGTGGGTCGCGCCCTACTACCCCGTCGCCCGCATCGCCTATCGCCGGCTGAAACGCGGCTTCCCGCCCGCGGTCTACGTGGCGAACGAGACGGAACTGACGCTGACGCTCGCCAACGGCGCCGTGCTGGCGTTCAAGAGCGCCGAGAAGCCCGATGCGCTCTACGGAGAAGATGTCTACGCCGCGGTGATCGATGAGGCGACGCGCTGCAAGGAAGAGGCGTGGCACGCGCTGCGCAGCACGCTCACAGCGACGCGCGGGCCGGTGCGCATCATCGGCAACGTCAAGGGCCGGCGCAACTGGGCCTACCGGCTGGCACGGCGGGCCGAAGCGGGCGAGCCGGCCATGCACTACGCCCGCATCACCGCGCATGACGCGGTGGCCGCCGGCGTGCTCGATGCTGCGGAGATTGACGACGCCCGGCGGCAACTGCCGGAGAACGTGTTTCGCGAACTGTATCTGGCCGAGCCATCGGACGATGAAGGCAACCCGTTCGGCCCCGCGGCGATCGCCGCCGGCGTCTCGCCGCTCAGTGCGGCCGAGCCGGTGTGCTGGGGCTGGGACGTGGCCAAGTCGCACGATTGGACTGTGGGGATCGCGCTTGACGCCGATGGCGTGGTCTGCCGCTTCGTGCGGTGGCAGAAACCGTGGCAGGAGACGATCGACGGTATCCGGCAGGCGACGGGCCGCACGCGGACGCTGGTGGACAGTACCGGCGTGGGCGATCCAATCCTCGAAGCGCTGCAACGCGGCGGCGCCGGGCACTTCACCGGCTTTCACTTCAGCCAGGCCAGCAAACAGCAGCTCATGGAAGGGCTCGCCGTCGCGATCCAGCGGGGGGAGATCCACTTCCCTGAAGGCGTGATCCGGAGCGAGTTGGAAGCGTTCGAGTACGAGTACACGCGCACCGGCGTACGCTACAGCGCGCCGGCAGGGATGCACGACGATTGCGTGTGTGCCCTGGCCCTCGCTGTGGCGCACCGACCGAGGCGGGTTCAGATGGTGGCGCCGGTCGGCATTCCCAAAGCGAGCGTGTGGGGCGCGGCTGCCGGCTCGGCATGGCGGTGACGGACGGCGCACGCTGGCGCAGGCGCAGCAGCGGCCGGCGTTTTCGGCGCCGTGGTAGGCCGCGACCCGAAATTCTGGGCTCTGAGCCTATCCGCCCGGTCTACCCTCGAGATCGCCGAGGAGCGCCGCACGCCACACATTGATCGCGGCGAACTCGCGCTCCTCAGGGTCAAACACGATGTCGCAGCGACCGCAGTAGTAGAGCTTCTGCCAGCGCTGCATCTGGCGCCGATGCCGCTCCACTTTCAGGCGAGTCTCGCGCGTATAATGCCCGAACATCGAAGCGAGACAGCCCAGTGCTGGCGGCGGCGGCGGTGCGAGCTGCGTCACCAGCGTCGTCTTGGTCTTCGCGCGCGCACTGATCCCGCCGCTTACTGCCGTGGTTGCGGTTCCCCCGGCCACGATCGCGGTGAGTTTCTTGACCTCGGCGAGATCACCACACTGGGGGCAGGCAAGGCCGCTCGCGGGTGCGGCGGGTGCGTCCGCGTAGGGCGTCGCCACCGGCCGATCATCGATGTAAGCCGCACCGCAGTGGCCGCAGTTCGGCTCATCCGTCCAAGACGACCACTGGCAGACAGGACAAGTCCGGGAAGTCGGCATGGCGGGGTGTCTCCGTGCGTCGTTTCCCGGCGAATGCCGTATGCGCCGCCACACAGCCGGCCTAGAGAGTGTCTGATAAACCGGCCCCGGGGTCATTACCCGCACTCAAATTCCAACTTCGAGGTTCTGCCCCGCGCATGGCTAGCGACGCGAGAGCGCCGAAATCGGCTGGTGAATGGCCTTCGGAATATTTGTCAGACACGCCCTAGGCGCGCTGTGGGAGAGTGTACAGCGGACCAGTGTGACGATTATCGGCGCGGATGCAGAGCTTGTGTGGGACACACCGGCTCTGGCACAGGCCGCGCGTAGCTGGCCGCGATCGGATGGCCGATCGCGCGGGGCCGGCACCGCGTTGGAAAACAATCGCAGCCGATCTGTAAAACACACCGGAACAGGTAATGCCGACCTTACCGCGCGTCGGCGCCGGGCGACTGCCCGGCGATCGGCATGGTGATCATGCGGCCTCCCTCCAGAGGCGCGGTTGTTGACAAACGTTGACATCGCGGTAGCAGTTGGCGCAGCGGATGAAGACGGGAAAGGCGCCGAGATACGGCGCGACCAGCACGCCGCGGCCACACCGCCGGCAGGGGACATGCGTGCGGGGCAGGGGCGCGGGTGTGGCACTCATGCCGCCCGCCTTTCCGCGGCCGTCGTCTCGCGGAGCAGATGCACCAGCGCGGCGTGCCACACATCGGCGCCAAGCGGCCGTGTGCCGCAGTTCGTGCAGACTTCGGAGCGCCCCCACGCCGTCCAGTGGCGCGGGTCGCAGTCGAGCAGGCAGAGCACGGGGACGGCGGCGCCGGCGCGGCGGGCAGCACGCAGCACGCCCGCCATCTCGGCACAGCGGATGACCAGTTCCTCGAAGTCGTAGGTGGCAAGGGTGCTCAGCGTCGCCATCGCTGCACCCCCTACGCCGCGCGGCGGGCGCGGCCGCCGATGTGGAATAGGTGCACGGCGGGAGCCGCCGGGGTGGGCGGCTCCGGAACACTGGCACCTGAGGCGGGGACGATCACGGCGGCCGGGCGGGTGTAGAAGGCGGGGAAGCGGCTGAGCGCCGTAGCAAGGTGGTAACACCGGCTGTAATGCGTGAAGCCGGGGCAGGTGCAGGCCGGGGAGTCGCCCAGCGTCACCACGTAGCGGGACACACCGTTTGAGCTGAGCGCATGGACTTCGCCGCTGTCCGGGTGCTGGTGGAGCCGGGCCACCTTCGAGGCGCTAGACTGGCGCCGGGGGGATGCGGTGGTCATGTCACCCTTCCTCTCGTTGCCGGCCGGGTGTTTGCAGCGCCCGACCGGCCTCTCTCTTACAAGACCATCATAGCCGTTCATATACCATGATGTCAAGCGCATTGACGTAACTTAACCGTAAATCTTGAGCCGTCACGTCTATTCATGTACCATACAGGCACAGGAGAAGTGGTAATGGTAGACACAACCCTCTTGAGCGTGGAAGACGTAGCAGAACGGGTAAAAGCAAGTCCGGCGACGGTGCGGCGCTGGCTACGCAGCGGCCAACTGCGGGGCATACGGCTCGGCGGCCGCAAGTTGGGCTGGCGCATCAGCGAAGCGGAGCTACGCCGCTTCTTGGAGGCGGCCGCCGATCATGAGGACGAGGACGGCGAATGATGGCGAAGCGTAACGACGGTGAAGGCAGCGTCCGTGAGCGGCCAAACGGCCTGTTCGAAGCCCGGCTGCGGCTGCCGGACGGCACGCGCCGCTCTTTCTACGGCAAGACGCGCAAGGAGGTAGTTGGAAAGCTGCATGAGGCGCAGCGTACGGTCGAGCAAGGCCACGTGCCCGCGCCCGCGCGGCTCATGCTCGGCGACTTCCTCGAAGACTACTTCGTAACCGCACCCCCGCCGGGGCTCGCCCCGAAGACCCTGCAGCACTACCGCATGGCTGTGAAGCACTACATCGCGCCGGCACTGGGCAAGCTGAAGCTGCGCGATGTGACCCGGCCGCGCGTGCAGGCGATGCTCAATGGCCTCAGCGAACGCGGGTTGAGCGCAGCTACCGTGATCCACGCGCGCGCGACACTCTCCGTGGCGCTGGAGAAGGCGCGCGGTGACGGACTCGTGACCGACAACGCCGCAAAGCGCGCCGAGACGCCGACCCTGACCCGCCGCAAGGTCAAGGCGCTGAGCCCAGCGGACGCCCGCGGCATCCTCGATGCGTTCACCGGCCACTACCTCGAACCGCTGGTGACGGTGGCGCTTGGTACGGGTGCGCGCCAGGCCGAGCTGCTGGGACTCAGTTGGGAAGACGTGAAGCTGGACGCCGGCACGATCACGATCGACAAGCAGTTGCAGCGGGTGGAGGGCGAGTACCGCCTGACACGGCCGAAGAGCGAGACAAGCAACCGCACGCTGACGCTGCCGCCGGTGGCCGTGGAGGCGCTGCGCCGCGAGCGCGTGCGCCAGATGGAGGCGCGGCTTGTTGCCGGCGATGCCTGGGAAGGGTCCGGCCGCGTGTTCGTGAC
>DATGEL010000086.1 GCA_035310145.1 Dehalococcoidia bacterium | reverse complement strand
AGCGACGCGATCTCCTGCCGGGCCGTCTGCGGCAGCGAGTTCCTGATCTCATCCGGCATGCGTTCGAGAAAGTGCGTCCACTCGGAAGGCGGCCGCCACATGCCCGGCGCGTGGGAAGAGGCGAGCCCCAGTCCTAACATCGCTGCCCTCCGTTTGTGGCTCGTCGATTCGCGGCCCCAGTATGGGAACGAGGAAATCGGGACGAGGAAATAGAAAAGAGGGGTACGAGCGCGAGGTCCGCCGGCTATTTCCTATTTCCTTCATTCTATTTCCTGTCTCCTCCTATTTCCTCGTTCCTCCCCGCCAGCGCCCGCTGCAGGTTCAGCGCGAACTCCTTCACCAGCGCGTCGGCCTTGCGCTTGATCAGCGGCTGGCCCAGCTCGGCGAGGCGGCCCGAGAACTGCATGTCGGCCGAGATCTGTACGGATGTGCCCGGCAGGCTCGCGGCCTGCGCCGCCGGCAGGTCGTCGAGGCTCGCCTCGATGCGGGCGACGACACCGGCGCCCACGCGCCGGTCACGGCCCTCACCGTGCAGCTGCCAGCGCTCGCTCGCTCGCTCCAGCCGCGCCTTGCCGGTGAAATGAAAGCCGACCGGGCCGAGCTTCATGCCCACGCGGCCCTCGTACCAGCCGTCCTCAAGCGGCTGCAGCTCTTCCAGACCGGGCAGGCAGCGGGCGGAGCGCGGCACGTCGTCCAAAAAGGCGCGCACGGTTGCCTGCGGCGCGGCGATCTCGACACGGTGTTCGAACTTCACGCCGTCAACCCCAGCACGCGCTCCAGAGCCCGCCGCGTGAAGACAACGGCCATCTCGCGCTTGTAGCCTGACGAGCCGCGGAAGTCGTCCAGTGGATCGACGGCGTCCGCCACCGTCTCGGCTGCCGCGCGCACGCTCGCCGTGGAGACGGCCCGTCCTTCCAGCGCCTGCTCGACCGCCGTCGCACGGATCGGCGTCGGCCCGGCGGCGCCCAATGCCACGCGCAGGTTGCGACAGACGCCGTTCTGCCGCTCGGCCCGTGCCGCCACGGCGACCGTCGCGTAGTCGTCCTCCGTGCGCGGCAGGAATTTCAAATAGGCGAACGCCGCGCCCGACGCGGGGCGCGGCACGATCACCTCGGTCAGGATCTCGTCGGGCCGGATCACGGTCTCGTAGTAGTCGCGGGAAAGCTCGGCCACGGGCAACTCGCGCTGGCCGCCGCGCGAAACGAGGCGCACGCGCGCGTCGAGCGCGATGAAGCCGGGCGGCGGATCCTGCGCCGGGTCGGCGTGGGCCAGGCCGCCGCCCACCGTGGCCATGTTGCGCACGCGCACCGTCGCCACGCGCCGGTAGACCTCGCAGAGAAACGGCGCGAAGCCGCGCACCACGGGCGAGGTTTCCACGTCGTAGTGCCGCGCCAGGCCGCCGATGTGCAGCTCGCCGCCCTCGACGCGGATCGTGTCCAGGCCGGGGATGCGCGCCAGGCTGACGATCTGCTCGGCCTCTACCAACGACTGCTTCATCAGCACGACGAGCGCGGTGCCTCCGGCCATCGGCCGCGCCGCCTCGCCGTGCTCGGCCAGCAGCGCCAGCGCCTCATCCAACGTCGCGGGGGCATGGAACTGGAAGTCGCGCATCTCAGCCCCCCGCCGCCGCTTTGGCGATCGACTCGACGATCTGGTAGTAGCCGGTGCAGCGGCAGAGATTGCCCATCATCCAGTCTTTGATCTCGTCCTCGCTGGGGTGCGGGTTGCTGTCCAGCAACGCTTTCGCCGCCACGATCTGGCCCGGCGTGCAGATGCCGCACTGGAAGCCGCCGTGATCGATGAAGGCCTGCTGCAGCGGATGCAGCTTCTCGCCCTCGGCCACGCCCTCGATCGTGGTGACCCGCGCGCCGTCCACCTGCACGGCCAGCGTGATGCAGGAGGCGACGAGGCGGCCGTCGAGCAGCACGGTGCAGGCGCCACAGACGCCGACGCTGCACGCCTCCTTGGTGCCGGTGAGGCCGAGGTCGTAGCGCAGCAGATCGACCAGCGTGCGCCGCGCCGGCACGCTCGCCTCGCGCGGCTCGCCGTTGACCGTGAGCCGGATGCGGTATGGGCTGATCGCTTCCACTACTGCGCACCTCCCCGTGCGGCCGGCTGCGCGGCTGGCTCGGTGGCACGGCCTCGCTGCTTGAGCGCCGCGTACACCTTTTCGGCGGTGATCGGCAGCTCGCGGATGCGCACGCCGATCGCGTCCTCGACCGCGTTGGCGATCGCCGGCGCCACCGGCGTGCACGGCGCCTCGCCGATGCCGCGGATGTGGTACGGCCCGTCGCCTTCACTTGACGGCAGCACCACCGTTTTGAGCGGCGGGATGTCGCGCGGCGTCGGCAGCTTGTAGTCGCCGAAGGAGAGCGTGGTCACGCGCCCGTCCTCGATCGTGATCTCCTCCATCAGCGCGTAGCCGATGCCCAGCATCACGCCGCCGTTGATCTGGCCCTGGAAGCCGATCGGATTGACGACGGTGCCGGCGTCGTGCGCCGTGGTGAAGTTGAGCAGCTTCACCTCGCCCGTCTCCGGGTCGACCGAGACTTCCGCCACCTGGGCCACGAACGCCGTGGTGTGCGAGCGCGGCGCCACGACGTGGCCGCGGCCGCTCACCGACTGGCCGGTGCGCTTGAGCAGATCGGCCCAGGGTACCGCCTCGCCCGTGTCGGCGCGGCGCAGCTCGCCGGCTGAGAAGCCGATCGCCTCCTCCGGCCATTCGAGCTGCCGCGCCGCGAGCCGGATCAGCTCCTGCTTCAACGCCTGTGCCGCCTCGCGCGCGGCGCTGGTCTGGATCAGCGTGCCGTGGCTGCCCGCCAGGCCAGCGTCCGAGGGGATCACGTCAGTGTCCCAAACCTGCAGGCGGATGCGCCGCGGCTCGATGCCCAGCTCCTCGCCTACGACCTGCGCCAGCGTGGTGTAGGTGCCGGTGCCCTGGTCGAAGATCGGCGTGGCGAGCACAACGCTGCCGTCGGGGTTGAGCCTGATCTCAGCGGTGCCCTCGCCGCCGCCGGTGCCGCGCTCGCCCACGGCCACGCCGCGGCCGCTGTGTGCCGGCTTCGGCTTGTCGTAGCCCGAGGCGTCGAGCGCGGCCTGCAGCGTCTCGACGGCGCGGATGTGCTCGAACTGCTCGCCCCAGGGCGCTTCGTCGCCTTCCGTGATCAGGTTCTTGAGCCGGAAGGCGGCCGGGTCCATGCCGAGGCGCCGGGCAATCTCGTCGATATGCGACTCGATCGCCCAGACGCCCTGCGGCTCGCCGGGGGCACGCACGAAGCCGCCGGGCAGCAGGTTGGTGTAGACGAAGGTCGACTCGATGCGGCAGTTGGGAATGCGGTACGGCCCCGCCGCTTGATTCGCACCGCCGATGCCGCCGAACGGCTTGAAGGCGGCGTAGGCGCCGGTGTTGACCGTGTAGTTAACCTGGTGCGCGGTGATCGTGCCGTCGCGCCTGACGCCGCTTTTGAGCCGGATGATCACGTGGTGGCGCGGGTTGCCGGCCAGAAACTCTTCGAGGTAGTCCGAGATCATGCGCACCGGACGGCCGCTGGCTTTGGCCAGGTAGTAGGCGATCGGCGTGATGCGCGAGTTGCCCTTGCCGCCGAAGTCGCCGCCGATGAAGGTCGGGTGGAAGACGATCCGCTCTTCCGGGATGCCGGCCGCCACGGCCAGGGCGCCGCGCGTGTTGTGCGGGACTTTGTTGCAATGCCAGACGTGCACGCGGCCGTCCGCGGGGTCGATGTGCACGAGCAGCGCGTGCGGCTCCAAATAGCCCTGCGACTGGCGCTGCGTGACGTAGGTGTTCTCGACGATCAGATCGGCCTCGGCGAAGCCATGCTCCACGTCGCCGCGGTCAAGCCGCGTCTGCAGGTGGATGTTGGAGGGGGTCTCCTGCTTGTACTTGAAACCGAAGTAGGAGTTGAAGTCCGGGTGCAGGATCGGCGCGCCGGGCTGCAGCGCCTCGAAGGGATCCATGACCGCCGGCCACGCTTCGTACTCGACCTCGATCAGGTCCAGCGCCTGCTGGGCGATATCCTCGTCGTCGGCGGCGACGGCGGCCACGCGCTCGCCGATGTAGCGCACGCGGCCGTAGGCGAGCACGGGCGCGTCCTTGACGCCGCGGCCCCAGAGTCCGCCGTCGCGCGTGTCCTCGCCGGTGATCACCGCGTGCACGCCGGGGACGCGTTTCGCCGCGGAGGTGTCAATGCGCACGATGCGGGCGTGCGCATGCGGGCTGTGCAGGGTCTTACCCCAGACCGTGCCGGGCAAGGTGTAGTCCGCTGCGTACTTCGCCCGGCCGGTGACCTTCTCCGCGCCCTCGAAACGCGGCGCCGGCGTGCCGATGACCTGGTACGCGACCATCGCCAATCCTCTTCATCATGCGAGCCGGGCGCGGCGACGCGGCCGCCCCGGCGCACCACTGCAGCCTACGGCGGCGGCATCACACCGCGCATCGTATGGCGGGCACAAGATCCGCCGAACCGCTTCCGGTGCGTGTCACCGAGAAGGTACACCAGCGCGGCCGGCTTGTGCGGGGGAATCAGCCTGCGTCGCTACCGCTCGCCGGGCAGGGCACGGTAGACCCGCTCGGCGGTGATCGGCAGCTCGTGCAGGCGAGCGCCACTGGCGGCCGCCACGGCGTTGGCAATGGCGGCGGCCGGCGCGTTGTTCGCCAGCTCGCCGATCGCCTTCGCCTCGTAGGGTCCGGCGCCGCCGCTTGAAGGCACCAGCACCGTCTCGAAGGGCGGCACGTCGCGCACCGTCGGCAGCTTGTAGTCGCCGAGATGGCCGTTGATGATGCGGCCTTCCTCCGAGACCAGCTCTTCGGTCATCGCCAGCCCCAGGCCGGTAACGAAGCCGCCGTTGATCTGCCCCTGGTGCGTAATCGGGTTGATGATCGTGCCCACGTCGTGCGCGGAGACCACCCGCTGCACCGCAACCTGCCCCGTCTCGGGGTCCACTTCGACCTCGGCGATCTGGGCGCAGAAGTAGGCCACGTCTCCCGGCTGCGGCGCGTCGTGCTGCACGCGCACGGTCACGGGAAGCTGCACGCCCGGCTCCGCCAGCCGCTGCTTCAGCTCGGCGCAGGCCCTGAGCGCCGCCTGGCCTTCGGTGTAGGTCACGCGGCTGGCGCGCGGGCCTTCGTCGAACGGCGCGCTGTCGGTGTCGCCGGCGTGCACGCTCACGCGATCGACGCTCACGCCCATTTCGGCCGCCACGATCTGCTGCACGATCGTGTGCGTGCCCGTGCCGACGTCGACGGTGGGGCTGAGCACGCTGTAGCTGCCGTTCGCCTCGGCGGTGAGCACCGCGCCGCCGGCGCCCCCGCCGATCTGCCGCCCGAAGAGGCCGATGCCGCGGCCACGGTGCGGCCCCGGCAGCGGCGTGCCCCAGCCGCTCGCCGCGAGCGCCGCCTCCAGCACCTCTTTCGCCTTGATGCAGCGCAGCCGCCTGCCGACGGCGTCTTCTTCGCCCTCGCGCAGCAGGTTGCGCAGGCGGAACTCCGCCGGGTCCAGCCCTAACGCCCGCGCGATCAGGTCCGTGTGCGATTCGAGCGCGAAGGTGTACTGGTGCGCCCCCGGTGCGCGGAAGTAGCCGCCGGGCACGGTATTCGTGTAGACCTGCAGGAACTCGAACGAGGTATGCGGAATGCGGTAGGCGCCGCCGACGTAGTGCCAGGTGGAGAGCGACGCGTTCGGCTTCAGCGCGCCGTAGGCGCCGCTGGCGTGCACCGCCCGCACCTGCCGGGCGACGATGCGCCCGTCGCGCATGACGCCGGAGCGGATCGTGATGATGGTGGGGTGCGTGGGGTTGCCGGCGGTCAGCTCCTCGGCGAAGCTCATCACGATCTTCACCGGCCGCCTCGCCTGTTGCGCCAGGAAGTAGGCGATCGGCAGGTCGCGGGCGTCGCCCTTGCCGCCGAAGTCGCCGCCGACGGAGACGACGTTGACGCGGATCGCCTCTTCGGGAATGCCGAGCGCCTGCGCGAGCTGGATGCGCACGCGGAAGGGCGCCTTGCTCGAACACCAGGCCTGCACGCGGCCGCCATCGTCGATCGCGAGTACGCTGGCGAAGGGCTCCAGGTAGCCCTGGTGACGGCTGGGAACGCGGAAGCTGTGTTCGAGCGCCAGGTCGGCCTCGCGGAACCCCTGCGCGACGTCGCCCTTGCTCCAGGCGAGGCGTGTCTGGCCGTTGTGCAGGTCGGTCGCGAGGATGGCAACCGGCGCGCCGGCGTAGGCCGCGACGTTCTCGTGCAGCAGCGGCGCCTCGGGCCGCAGCGCCTCGATCGGGTCAAAGACCGCGGGCAGCGCTTCGTACTCGACCTCGATCAGCGCCAGCGCCTCCTCCGCGGCTTCGGGCGTCTCCGCCGCCACCGCCGCCACGCGGTCGCCCACATAGCGCACGCGCTCCCAGCAGAGCACGGGCATGTCGCGCAGCACCTTGCCGATGTAGTGCCCCGGCACGTCCAGCCCCGTGACCACGGCGCGCACGCCCGGCAACTTCCGCGCCGCCGAGGCGTCGATGCCGCGGATGCGTGCGTGGGGATGCGGGCTGCGCAGGATCTTGCCCCAGAGCATGCCGGGCAACGAGATGTCGGCGGCGTACCGCGCCCGCCCGCTGACCTTGTCGGGGCCTTCGATGCGGGCGACCGGCGCGCCGATGACCTGAGCGCGAGCTGACACCACCGGATCCTGTTCGGGCGGATTCTGCATGCGGGCACAGGCGAGCCAGTCTATCGTATGCCGAGGGCGGGCCGCGCCGCCACCTCTCTGCACGCGGACGCCGCCGTCCCGCCGCGCGCCATGTACGCGGGCTACAATCGGCCACAGAACAGCTTGGGGACCGCGGCTGATGTATGCGTCGGCCGCACGCGCGTAGAATGACGCGTCGGACCCGTTGGAATCGAGGCGCGATCCCGCCTTGGCAGCCGCCGGCTCCGACCGCAGCGCCAAGAACCTCCCGTCGGTGCAACGTGTCCTGGAGGGTTTAAGCGATGGCCCCAGCGTTTCGCGCCGACCATGTGGGCAGCCTGCTGCGGCCGCCGGAGCTGCTCGCGGCGCGGCAGGACTTCGCCGAGCAGCGCATCGGCGCCGAGCGGTTGCGCGAGATCGAGGACGCCTCCGTGCTGAAGGCGCTTGACCTGCAGCGCGAGGCCGGCATCGACGTCTTCACCGAGGGCGAGTACCGCCGCGCCGCCTGGAGCTCCGCCTTCCGTGAGTCGGTAGAAGGGCTTGCGCCCGACCCCGACCCGCCGATCCGCCGCCTGCTCGGCGCCTGGCAAGGGCCGCACAGCGACGTGGCCAACGCCACCGTGGCCGCGATGCCCAGCCTCGTCGCCAGCGGCAAGCTGCGGCAGGTCCGCCGCCTGGCCGGCGCCGAGGCCGCCTTTCTCAAGCAGCACGCGCCGGGGCCGTGGAAGATCACCACGGCCGGGCCGCTGTCCGTGTCCGGGGCGCTGTACAAGTCCGGCGTCACCGACAAGGCCTACGCGACACGGGCCGAGTTCGACAACGAGGTAATCGGCATCCTCAGGGGCGAGCTGCAGACGCTGATCGCGGACGGCGCCTCGTACCTCCAGCTCGACTCGCTGCACTACGTCGAGCGCGTGGCGGACAAGACGATCCGCGCCCGCATGATCGCCGAGGGTGAAGACCCCGACGCCTACCTGGAGACGCTGATCGCCGCCGACAACGCCGTGCTCGAGGGGTTGCGCCGCGAGGGGCTGACCGTGGGCATGCACATGTGCCGCGGCAACAACCGCAGCGCCTGGCACGCCGAGGGCAGCTACGACGCGATCGCGGAGCAGGCCTTCCCCCGGCTCAACGTCGACCGCTTCCTGCTGGAGTACGACACCGACCGCGCCGGCAGCTTCGCGCCGCTGCGCTTCGTGCCGCGGGACAGGATGGTGGTGCTGGGGCTGATCAGCTCGAAAGAGCCGGCGCTGGAGTCGATCGACGATCTGCGCCGTCGGATCGACGAGGCGGCGACGTACGTGCCGATCGAGCGGCTGGCAATCTCGCCGCAGTGCGGCTTCGCCTCGACCGCGGCGGGCAACCTGCTGACCTGGGACGAGATGCGCCGCAAGCTGGAGCTGGTGGCGAAGACCGCCCGCGCCGTCTGGGGCTAGCGCCGGCGCGCGATCCGGGTGCGCAAGGCGTATCATGCTGCCGAACTCGTCGACTGTTGCGCGGCCGCGCAGAGGGATCAATGCAGGAGGCAGGCCGTGACCACCTCGGTTCAGGCGAAACACGATGTCGGGGGCGTGTTGCTGGACCGCCCCTTCAAGATCCGGCGGCTGGGCCACTTCGGCTTCAACGTCGCCGACGCGAACATGGAGGCGTGCCGGCGCTTCTACTCGGACCTGCTCGGCTTCCGCATTTCCGATGAGATCGACTTCGCCAGCCGCCTGCCGGAGGAGCAGCGCGGCGGCTTGCAGCATCCCACCGGCTACTTCACCCGCCACAACACCGACCACCACACCTTTGTGCTCTTCAACCGCGACGTGATGGACCGGATGGCGCAGCTCGGCCAGCGCCGCGTCGTGCCCGGCGTCACGATCAACCAGATCACCTGGCAGGTAGGCAGCCTGGCCGAAGTCGGCAACGGGGCGAAGTGGTTTAAGGAAGAGGGCGTGCCGATCGTGCGCACCGGCCGCGACATGCCCGGCTCCAACTGGCACACCTACGTGCTGGATCCCGACGGCCACACCAACGAGCTGTACTACGGCATCGAGCAGGTGGGCTGGGAAGGCTTCAGCAAGCCGCGCAGCCTCTACCACCGCGGCTTCCAGCAGCCGCCCGAGCTGCCGCAGATCAGCGAGATCGACGAGATCCGCAACGAGCTGGCGCAAGGCACGGACCTGCACGCCGGCTACCACCAGCACGATGACCTGCCCGCGACCTACGACGTGGACGGCATCCTGCTGCCGCGGCCGTTCAAAGTCGTGCGCATCGGCCCGGTCAGCCTCTTCGTCGCCAATGTCGCCGCGGCCACGGCCTTCTACCGCGACCGGCTCGGCTTCAAGGTCAGCGCGGAGCTGGACTGGCACGGCTACCATTGCGTCTTCCTGCGTGCCAACACGGAGCACCACGCGCTGGCGCTGCTGCCGGTGCAGTTGCGCCCGACGCTGGGCATGAACGTGCACACCACCTGCGCCGCCTTCGGCATGCAGGTGGCGAACTATCGCCAGCTTCGCGCCGCCGTGCAGTTCCTGACGGAGAACGGCTGCCGCCTGCTGGACAGCGTGCCGCCCGAGCTGTATCCGGGCATCGACTACGCCGCGCACGTGCTGGACCCGGACGGGCACTGCATCCAGCTCTACTACTACATGCAGCAGGTGACCGGCGACGGCCGCGCGAGCACATCCCTCGAACGGCTCGGCGCGGGCGCCGACCCGGCGGGCTGGCCGGAAACCGTGGAGGCGCGGCCCGATACCTTCGCCGGCGAGCCCTTCCTCGGCCCGTGGGGGTAAGCGGCCCTCACTCCCCCTTTCCCCTCTCTCCCATACACACGGGTCTTGTAGACCGCGAAGCGCTTGCGGCCTGTATGGAAGAGAGGGGCGATCCGGCGTAAAGCGAGCCGAGGCGGTGTTGGGCTGACCGGTGCGCTGCTGGTCGCGGCTGGTGCCGCGACGGGCTGTTCGCGAACGGCCCCTACCCAACGCCGGGTTAAGTGGTGCAGCCGCCAAGTGGGCTACCGTGATGGTCACGCACGCCGGGAGGTGCGCCATGCCCCGCCGCCTTCGCGCACTGCGCGGCGCGGACCCCCGTGCCGTGCGCCCGCTGGCGCCCGCGTGGGCGCCTGCCCGCCGGCGCCTGGAGCAGCGTGCCCGGCGCCGGACGCGGGCCGCCCGCTGGCCAGGCGGCGGGCCTGCCTGGGCACGGTCCCGGCCTGGCTGCCGCAGGCGGTCGGGCCGGACTCCGCCGTGCGGGCCAAGCGCCGCACGCAGCGCGCCGGCGCCGTAGGGTCTTTTGATTCTCGGCTGAGCACTGCGCTGCCTTCCGGCTGGACGGTGGCACCGCCCGTGGGCGTCCTCCAGCGGTTGGTAGGGGCCGTTCGTGAACGGCCCGTCGCCGCGGAGCGGCGAGCGCCAGCGCCGCGATCTGCCGCGACAGTTGCAGAATCAAAAGACCCTGAGGGGCCGACGTCGCCGACGTCGCCGGATAGGCGTCCAGGGCTGGTTCACCGAGCACGCAGAGCAGTAGCGGGAGCACTCATCCCGCCGATTCTCGGGTATCTCAGGGCGCCATCGGTCAGGCGCCCTGCCCAAATATGTAAAGCATCATTGGCTATGTGTGTAATACCATAGCAATTCTCAATCATCCACGGTAAACTGCTGCGCGGGAGTCAGCGAAGAAGAGCTGCAGCGGCAGCATCAGCCGGCGGCCCGCAACTCCACCCGCCACACTCAGGCCCGGGCTGTTAGTCGGCCGCTGACTGCCATCCCAGCTGCTGCCTCGCATTCTCCCTCCACCGGAGGATAGCATGTTCAAGCGAGATGACTGGCCCAAACGGTTGGCCTGGATGGGGCTCGTCGCTTGTGCCGTGCTCGTGACTGGTACCTACCTTGGAGGCAGCAAGCCCGGCCGCGTGCTGGCTGTAGCGACTGCGCCGTCGCTGGGCACCGCCCAGAGCTTTGCCGTCCTCGCCGGCTCCGCGGTAACCAATACCGGCCCGACGGTCGTCATCGGAAACCTGGGCGTCAGCCCAGGTACCGCGGTCAGCGGCTTTCCTCCGGGCATGGTGACCGGAGGAACGATCCATGCCGCCGACGCGGTCGCGCTTCAAGCTCAAAACGACGTGACGACCGCGTATAACGTTCTCGCGGGCGAGCCGTGCGACGTCGACCTGACCGGTCAGGATCTCGGCAGCCGAACACTCACGCCAGGCGTCTATTGCTTTTCGTCGTCGGCTCAGTTGACGGGAGCACTCGTGCTCAACGCCCTGGGTAACCCCAACGCGGTCTTCGTGTTCAAGATAGGAAGTACCCTCACGACGGCAAGCAACTCGTCTGTTGCCGTGATCAATGCCAGTGCCCCTCAGGGTTGCAACGTATTCTGGCAGGTGGGTAGCTCCGCGACGCTCGGTACGGGCACCACGTTCGTTGGAAATATTCTCGCGCTCACGAGCATTGCGCTGGTCACCGGGACGAATGTGTCCGGCAGAGCATTGGCACGAAATGGCGCGGTAACGATGGATACCAACCACGTCAGCCCTACCACCTGCTCGCAGGTAACTCCGACCCCGACCACCAGTCCGACGGCAAGCCCAACCACCAGTCCGACGGCAAGCCCGACCACCGTTCCGCCAGTGTTCATCCTGCCAGTGACCTTCCCAAGCCCATCCCCTGTTCCAACAGGGTTCGTCCCAATAGCCACTGCGCCGCCCACGACGGCGCCGGCTGCGGGGCCAGCGGCTATGGCGACCGCCAGCGGCGCGGCGGCTACATCGACCGCCAGCGGCGCGGCGGCTACACCGACGGCCAGCGGCGCACCGGCCAGCGGCGCGGCGGCCAGAGGCGCGACCGCGACAGCGACGGCTATGGTGACGGCCGGCGGTGCGACCGCTACACCGACGGCCAGCGGTGCGACCGTACCTCCGACCCCGATCGTCCCGTCGCGGCCTCCGAAAACCGGCCTCGGTGGCAGCGCTGTTCAACTGGCGTCTGGCGCGCCAGTTGGCGCAGCTCAGCGACCGGCCGCTCCAGCGATTGCGGGTGGCACGGCTGCCGCAGCGCCCGCGGTTGCGCTGTCTCTGCCGAATACGGGCACTGGCGGGCTAGCCAATTCGAAGGACGGCACATTGATCGGCCGGCTGCTTCTCGGCGGCCTCGCCGTGCTCTGCGCAGTCGCTGGCGCGATGCACGAGGAGTAGAAGGCGATCGCCGACGCGGGTATCGTCGTGCAGATCGACGACCCCGACCTGCCGGACGGCTATCACGTCCACCCCGAGATGGACGTGGCCGCCTACCGCAAGTTCGCGGCGCAGCGCGTGGAGGCGATCAACCACGCGATCCGCGGCATTCCCGAGGAGCGGGTGCGGCTGCACGTCTGCTGGGGCAGCTTTCACCATCCGCACACGCAGGACATCCCGCTGCGCGACATCATCGACCTGATCTTCTCGGTGAAGGCGCAGTGTTACTCGATCGAGGCGAGCAACCCGCAGCACGAGCACGAGTGGCAGGTGTTCGAGGACGTGAAGCTGCCGGCGGGCAAGATCCTGATGCCCGGCGTACTCGGCCACTGCGCGCCGGAGTTCGTGGCGCACCCGGAGCTGGTGGCCCAGCGGCTGCTGCGCTACGCCAACCTGGTTGGGCGGGAGAACGTGATCGGCGGCACCGATTGCGGCCTCAGCCGCGTGGCCGATGCCTCGATCCAGTGGGCCAAGTTCCGCGCCATGGCCGAAGGCGCCCGCATCGCGTCGAACACACTCTGGGGCCGGGCGTAGCTTCGGCCCGCACCCCCGTCCCTCTGCCAATCGTCCAGATCGCGCGGAGCGCGATCTTGTATGGAGAGGGGCGATCCCTGGTTGCTGAAGCGAGAAGGCGTCGGGTTAACCGTTTTTCGATCGGCACGCTCACCACAGGATCGTCTCCTTCTCCCAGGATCGGGAGAAGGAGATAAGAGAGGTTGAGGGCCGAACGCCGCGGAGGCTTGCATGATCACCGGCTTCAGCCACGTCTACCTGCCCGTGCCCGATGTCGAGGCGGCGATCGGCTTGTACACCGAAACGCTGGGCTTTCGTTTGCAGCGGCGCTGGCAGACGGCAGACGGCGCGGCGGCCGCCTATCTCGAACTCGGCGGCGTGCTGCTCGAAGTTCTGCCGTCTGTCGCCGGCGTGCAGGGCGAACGGCGCTTCGGGCTGGTGGTGGACGACCTCGATGCCACGCTGGCCGAGCTGCGCGGCAAAGGCGTCGAGATCGCGGGCGAGCCATTCACGCCGCGCAGCTTCTGGGGCCGGCAGGCGACGATCCGCGACCCCTTCGGCTACGTCGTCGCCCTGCGCAAGTGGCGAGCGCCCGACGGCCCGCGCTTCGCCGGCTGGCAGACTGCGGCAGGGGAAGCAACTCCGTCTGGCTGAGCGAGCAATGCTCTCGGGCTATTTGCAGATTCGCGGCAAGGCCAGTTCGTTGGAGATGGTGAACAAGCCTGCATCACGTGGCTCACGGCGTGCGGAGTGCCTGGCCAGGCAAGGGATAGCCGGCGAGTGCCTTGACCCAGGGCGCGCGCGTGCCCAGCTCGCGGATGAGGCGGGTGTCGGCGGTCCACAACTCCACGCTCTCCAGCTCGGCGAGAGCGACATACAGGGCATCGTAGACGCTGGACAGGCGCAACCTGCGGGCAAGCGCCGCGGCTTGGGCATAGAGGCCCGTTGGCGCACGCTGCTCGACCTGAAACAGCAGGAAGCCGGCCAGCGCGGCGTCCGCTTCTGCATCGATCAGGCGTTTGTCGGGATCGGCGCTGCGCCAGCGCTGGTGGAGGGCGTTGGTAACCTCGCCGCTGAAGTGCGGCGGAGCGAGCAGTGGACGCCGGGCGGCGATGCTGTCCGCCACAAGTGCCCGCGCCTGCGTGCTCAGCGGTTCCAGCACTACCCACTTGACCGCGACGCTGGCATCGACGGCAATAGCGTGGTTCATGCTTGCTGGCGCGAGCGAGCCGCGCGGGCGACGCGGATCAGGGGCCAGGACTCATCGAAGGGTTTGCCGCCGCGCCGCGCTGCCTGCTGCGCGAGCAGTTCGGCCGAGGCCGCGAGCGCGGCCTGCTGCGCCGCAATCTCCTCGTCATCGAGGGGTGCCAACGTCGTCGTAAGACTATCACTCGCTGGTTTTGCCGCCGTCGTCCTTTGATCGTAGGGTGCAATGACCTGCGCCAGGTCTATCCGGCGAATGCGCACTGCCCGGGGACCGATGTGGTGCGCGGACAGCCGACCCTGCCGGAGCCAGCGCTGTATGGTGACGGCGCTGACCCGCAGGATTCGGGCCGCTTCGGCAACGGTCACGAGATCGGAGTCGTAACTTGTAGCCATGTCATAATGCTTTGAACAGCTACCCTTCAATATTTAGGCTCGTATGCCGTCGCATGCCATCAAATCATATCACTGCCATGCCGCAGTGCGGAGTGCGTGGCTCCACAGCGGCGGCCGCGAAGCAGCCTCCCGCACGGGCTACGCGGGCACGAGCGGCAGACCTTCTTCCGCGCGGATCTCGTTGATGATTTCGAGCACGCGCCGCGGGAAGGGGGCGTACTGCACCTCGAACTCGCTGAGCAGGCGGGTATTGTCCATCAGGTAGTTGCCCGAGCGCTCGCGGCCTCCCTCGGCCTTGTCGAACCCGATCTTCGCGTCCGGCAGGTAGCGTGTCACCAGGTCTGCCAGCGCACCCAGGCTGATCGTCTCGCCGCCGGAGTTGTAGATCGGGTGCCGCGTCGCCTCGGCCAGCGTCACGCGCGTGAAAACTTCGGCGATGTCTTCCACGTGGATCGGCAGGCGCATGGCGTCGCGGTAGGGGAAGTGCACCTCCTGGCCGCGCGCCGGCTGGGTGATGCACAGCACGTGGTCCATTGAACCGCGGACTTTGTCCGGCCCGGTGACGTTGGCCGGGCGCACGCCGGTGATCTGCATCTGGTAGGCGCGGTTGTACCACTCGGCCTGGTGCTCGTTGTAGATCTTGGAGGCGGCGTAGACGCCCGTGCCCAGGCGCAGATCGTCCTCCGTGAGGGCGCGCTCGCCGAAGTGGCGCTGCTGGCCGTAGACGGCAAGCGAGCTCGCGTAGATCACCCGCTTGATGCCGCAGAGGCGCGCCGCCTCGAAGCAGTTATCCATACCGAGGATGTTGAGGCGCACGGCGAAGTGCGGGTCTTCGTCGCCGGAGCCGAGCAGGTAGGCGAGGTTGAGCACGCGGTCTGGCTTGCTCTCCAACATCGCCTCGATCACGTCGTCCATCAGCGTGACGTCGCCGCGGGAGAGCTGGACCTTTTCCCGCAGGGCCGCCAGCAAGGGCGAATTCGTGTTCACGTCCATGCAGGCCACGTCGTGACCGCGATCGAGCAAACGCCGCATCACACGCGGGCCGATGAACCCGCCGCCGCCGAGCACTAAGATCTTCATGAGAGATCTCCGCTGGTCATAGGGGGCACGCCCCCTGTCACCCCCGAATGTGAAGTCCGCTGCGCGGACGATGATTTCACTGCGGGCCTTACGCTTGCCTCGAAGAGCTCTGCTGGTCGTACGGGGCGAACCCCCTGTCACCCCCAAATCTGGCGCGGCCGGTGGCCGCGGTGCTTGCACCGTCGGGCTTCCGCCCTTCGCCGGCCAGCTCCGCTGGGCGTAGGGGACACGCCCCCTGTCACCCCCGCTGGG
>DATGEL010000085.1 GCA_035310145.1 Dehalococcoidia bacterium | reverse complement strand
GCGCTCGGTGACGGAGACGATCATGATGTTCATGATGCCGATGCCGCCGACGACCAGCGAGATGCCGGCGATCGCGCCCAGCAGGATGGTCAGCACCTGCGTCACGCCGGTCTGCGTCGAGATCTGATCGTCCTGTGTCTGGATCACGAAGTCCGGGTCGGCGACACGGTGGCGCGCCAGCAGCAACTCGGTGATCTGATTCTTGGCGGCCGTCGTGCTCTTTGCGTTCGCGGCTTCGACCACGATCGAGCTGACGAAGGCGGCGCCGCGCGCGTTGAACTGGCGGAAGATCTGCCGTTGCAGCGTGGTCAACGGCACCAGCACCTGGTCGTCCACGTTAGCGAGCGGGCCGCCGCCCTTGCACTGCAAGACGCCGGCGACGTGCACCTGGAAGGGCCGGCCGGCGCGGATGCTGACGTCCTGCCCGGTCGGGTCCTCGGAGCCGAACAGCGACTGCGCCACGTTGCAGCCCAGCATCACCACGGCGGCGCGGGCGTTCATGTCGTCCTGCGTGAACCAGGCGCCGAGCGTCGCGGGGAAGTTGCGCACATCCTCGTAGGCGGGCGTGACGCCGTTGATCCGGGTCTGCACGTTCTGACCGTGATAGACGATCTGGGCGCGGAAGCCGATGTTGAGCTCGGGTGAGACCGCGGAGACGGCCGGTGCATTGTTCGGATCGGCGATCGCATTCGCGTCGTCGAGCGTGAGCGTGGGCTGGGTGCCGTTGCCCTGCGAGACCCCGCCCTGGTTCTGCGCGCCCGGCGTGATCGTGATCAGGTTGGAGCCCAGGCTGCGGATGTTTTTGGTAATCGCCGCCTGGGCGCCGCTGCCGATCGACATCAGCGCGATCACGGCGCCCACGCCGATCACGATGCCCAGCATCGTCAGGCTGGAGCGCAGCTTGTTCGCCGAGAGCGCCTCGATGGCCACGCGGATGCTTTCAAACGGATCCATCGTTAGCCGTCTCCCGCCTGTGCGGCCGTCCGCTCGCCGTGCTGCTCCGCCGGCTGGACGCCGTTCACGCCGGCGCCGGTGGTGATCTGCCCCAGGTGCTCGTGTTCGGCCTCGGCGTCCGCCGATCGCTTCGGGCTGGGGCCGTCGCGCACGATGTGGCCGTCGCGGATCGTCACGGTGCGCTTGGTGTAGGCCGCCACGTCCGGCTCATGCGTGACGAAGAGGACGGTGATGCCCAGCTCGGCGTTGAGCCGTGCGAACAGCCCCATGATCTCTTCCGAGGAGCGCGTATCGAGGGCGCCCGTCGGCTCGTCCGCCAGGATCAACGTCGGCTGCGCGACCAGCGCCCGCGCGATCGCCACGCGCTGCTGCTGGCCGCCGGAAAGCTCGCGCGGCTTGTGGTGCACGCGGTCGGCCAGGCCGACGGCATCGAGCGCAGCGATCGCGCGCTGGCGGCGGTCGCGCACGCCCTGGTACATCAGCGGCAACTCGACCTGCTTCACCGCCTCCACGCGCGGCAGCAGGTTGAACGACTGGAAGACGAAGCCGATCTTGCGGCTGCGCACGGCGGCCAGCTCGTCGTCGCTGAGCTGGCTGACCTCGGTGCCGTCCAGCTCGTAGGAGCCGGAGGTAGGCGAATCGAGGCAGCCGATGATGTTCATCAGCGTGGACTTGCCCGAGCCCGACGGCCCCATGATCGCGACGAACTCGCCGTCGTGGATCTCGAGGCTGACGCCGCGCAGTGCCTCGACGACCACGTCGCCCATGATGTAGCGTTTGACGATCTCGTTGAGCTTGATCATGCTCCGGTCACACGTGCTCCACCGGCGGCGAGTCTGCCGGCGGCTTTCAGTGTAGGATCAGACGGTTGCACAGATGTTAAGTGCTCATCATGCCCGGCGCTATGTCGCGCGGCCGATTTGCGCGTTGACAGTTCAGAACATCGGTTCTATCCTCCAATCAACAGGACAAACGTTCTATCCAGGAGGACGCCGATGTTCATCGCGCTGGTGCTGGTGCTCTGGATCTCCCTCGTCGCGCTGCACCTGCTGCGGCAGCAGCTCTCCGGTGACATTACCGGCGCCGGGCGCGACGCCTGAGCGGCCGGCAGGCGCCCGCCGTGCAGGCCGGCCCGCCGCCACAGTCGCCGGTCGATCCGCAGACGCGTGCCGCCGGCGAGCCGCCCTCCGCGAAGATCATCTACCTCGATGCGCGGTGGCCGGGCGCTAGCATGCCGCGCACGATCCTCCACGCCGATCTCGACGCCTTCTACGCCGCCGTCGAGCAGCGCGACGATCCAAATCTCGCCGGCAAGCCCGTCGTCGTGGGCGGCTCGCCCGAGGACCGCGGCGTCGTCGCGGCCGCGTCGTACGAGGCCCGCCGCTTCGGCATACGCTCGGCCATGTCGATGCGCACGGCCGTGCGGCTCTGCCCGCAGGCAGTGCGTGTGCCACCACGCTTCGGCGTCTACGGGGCCGTCTCCGGCGACGTGCACGCCGTCTTCCGCGAGTTCACGGCGCTGATCGAGCCGGTTGCGCTGGACGAAGCCTATCTCGACGTCTCGGAGGCCGTCGCGGGCGGCGCCGAGCCGGCGGCGCTGGCCCAGGCGCTCAAGCAGCGCGTGCGCGAGGCGGTGCGGCTGACGATCTCGGTCGGCGTGGCCGGAAACAAGTCGGCGGCGAAGATCGCCTCGGACCTGGGCAAACCGGACGGCCTCGTGGTGGTGCCGCCGGGCGGCGAGCGCGCCTTCCTGGCGCCGTTGCCGGTCGGGCGGCTGTGGGGCGTGGGGCCGAAGTCGCAGGAGCGGCTGCGGCGCTTCGGCGTGGAGACGATCGGCCAGCTCGCCGAGCTGGACCGCCGCATCCTGGCGCAGCTCTTCGGCCGCTGGGGCGACGCGATGGGCGAGCTGGCCCGCGGCAGCGACGACCGGCCCGTCAGCGCCCGCGAAGAAGTCAAACAGGTGAGCCGCGAGACGACCTTCGCAAGCGACGTCTCCGACCGGGCCGTGCTGCACGACGAGCTGCGCGAGCTCTGCGAGGGGGTGGGCGAGCGATTGCAGCGGCGCTCGCTGCGCGGCCGCACGGTGACGATCAAGCTGCGGCGGCACGACTTCGCCACGCGCACACGCCAGGCAACGCTGCCGGCGCCCGTGCAGACCGGGTCCGAGGTCTTCGCGGCGGCGCGGCGCATCCTGGACGCGGAGCTGGCGCCGGGAGAGCGGCTGCGGCTGCTGGGGGTGGGTGTCTCAGGCTTCGCCGATAACGCTCAGTTGCCGCTCTTTTCGCTCGACGACCCGCTCGACTGAGCGAGCGGCGACGGCGGACTCGAAGCGCAGCGCCGTGCGGATGCGCGACACCTGGCGCTCGGCCAGCTTCAACGCCTGGATCGGGCCGCCGTGCGGCCAGCGCCAGACCACGCCGACGCTGCCGAGCATATTCTGCACGCGGAAATCGACGCGGTAGAGCGTGAAGCGTACGCCGTCTTCGTCGAAGAGCAGGTGCACGCATTCGGTGTTGTCGGCGATATTGCGCGGGAAGAGGCGCTGGGCGCCCGGCAGATCGGCGTAGGCGAAGTCGTCGGTCAGCGCCTGCAGCGCGCCGGAACCGCGCCGGAAGCGGGCGACGCTGCTGTCCACCACGATCGGCACAGCGAAGCCGCTGCGACAGGAACCGGGTACGTAGCGTACGGCGAAGCCATCGACGCGGCCCCACTCTTCGAAGCGGCGGCGGCGGCGCAGCGGGTCCTCGCAGCGGGCGGCGATCGCCTCGTTCGTGTGCTCGGCCGTGTCGGCGAAGAGCAGCTTGAACTCCGGCAGATCGTCCGGATGCAAGGTCATGGCGTCGAGCGGAGGCAGGGAGAGGGCGGCGTGCGACGGCTGCACGGCGGCTTGCGGCCGAGCGGGTCGTGGCATCCAAGATGCTGCCGGGCGGACGCTGGTAGCCTGCATCAAGCGCTCCGAGGAGGGGCGTGCTGCGCCGTGTGAAACGGGAGCGCATCGCCGGAATACCAGCCTACTGTACGAAGCATGTTATGGTATGTCAACGGTTTGCGGGGCTGAACGCCACAAAATCTTTACGCGGTGGGCCCGGGCCACGCCGCTCAGAAGGCGAGCCGGCGATAGACGCGCACGACCAGCGCGGCGCAGACGGCGATCGTTGTCAGTTCGACGGCGAGCCAGGCCGGCCCCGCGATGTTGCGGTCGAGCGAGTGACCCAAAAACCAGCGCGCCACGTTCGGCCCGGAGAGCAGCGGGTCGATCAGCAGCGCATATTTGGCGGCGCCGCCGCCCACCGTGCTGGCGATGCCGGCCACAATCGAGATCACGATCGTGCCGCCGATCAACGCCCCCGCCGCGTAGCCCTTGCGCTCGGTGAAGGCCGATACAGCCAGGCCCAGCGCCGCGTTGAGCAGCGCCAGCAGCACCCCGCTCGCGAGGATGCGCGGCCCCTCGTCCCAGTGCGCCTGCCAGTAGACGCCGGGGTTCTGCGCCAGGCCGACGTTGGCGACCCAGAGCAGCAACGGCGGCAGCATCGCCACCAGCAGCAGGACCAGCGCTACGGCCAGCGCCTGCCCCAGCAGGTAGAGCAGCGGCGGCACGGGCGAGGCGTAGTAAAGCGAGAGCACGCGCTGGCGCCGGTCGGGGCAGAGCGCTTCCGAGGCGGCGAGCGCGGCCAGCAACAGTACCACCAGCCCGAGCCAGTTGAAGTAGCGCCAGTACGGCCAGAGCTGGTCGGCCGCCACGCGCCGCGAGATGTTGTCGCCGATCAGCAGCCGCAGGCCGGTGACGATGATGAAGGGCAGGAACGAGGCCGCCACCAGCAGGAAGGGAAAGACCTTGGCCGAGCCGGGACGCTTGAAGCCCAGGCTGCGCTTCATTGTGCCGATCATGATCGCGCGCAGGGCCGAGGGGATGCCGCGCCGCTCACCCGTGTAGTGCTGATAGCCGCGATCGACGATGCGCGCCCCGGCGGCGCCCTCCCGTGCAGTCATGGCGCCGCGGTCCTCGCGCCGTTGCCCGTGCCGGAAAGGAAGACCTCCTCCAGCGAGCGGGCGCCGCGCTTCAGGCGCGCCAGGCCGGCGCCGCTGTCGGCCGCGGCGTCGCGCACCGTGTCGAACACGGCCTCGCCGGTCAGCGGCACGCGCAGATCGCGGCCGCCGCCGTCGACGCGCAGCCCCGCCGCCCGCAGCCGCGCCACGAAGGCCGGGTTCTCCTCGATCAACTCGATCAGCAGCGTGTCGGTGTCGGCGAGCAGCTCGCGCAGGCCGCCCTGCGCCGCCACATGGCCGCGATCGAGCAGGATCACGGCATCGCTCACCTGCTGCACGTCGGCCAGCAGGTGCGAGGAGATCAGCACGTTGATGCCCATCTCGTGCACGACGCGCTGCACCAGCTCCAGCATCTGGTCGCGGCCCAGCGGGTCGAGGCCGTTGGTCGGCTCGTCCAGCAGCACGAGCTGGGGATCGTGCACCAGCGCCTGCGCCAGCTTCACCCGTTGCTTCATGCCGGTGCTGAAGCCGCCGATCGGGCGGTAGCGCTCCTCCGCCAGCCCCACCTGGGCCAGCACGTCGCTCGCCCGCTGCACGGCGATGCGCGGCGGCAGGCCGCGCACCTCGCCCATCTGCCGCACAAAATCCTGCGCCTGCCAGTCGTTGGGCAGGCAGTCGTGCTCGGGGAAGTAGCCGACGCGGGCGCGCACCGCCGGGCCGTGCGTGGCCGGGTCGAAGCCGAGCACGCGGGCGCTGCCGCCGCTGGCGGCGTTGAGGCCGAGCAGCAGCTTGATCAGCGTGCTCTTGCCGGCGCCGTTCTCGCCCAGCAGGGCGGTGCAACCCGGCTGCACGCGCAGACTGGCGCCGTCCAGCGCCCGCAGGCTGCCGTACGTCTTGGTCAGGCCGCTGGTGGCGACCAGCACCTCGCCCGGCGCCGTCGCGGCCGGCACAGCGTCATGCACGGCTGTCGTCATGCGCATCGCTCCCTCACAGCATTGTAGCGCGGACGGGGCAGCTCACCCCGCCCGGCGCCAGCGGCGGCCGTTTCGTTCGAGTGCGGTAGGCGCGCCGGCGCCGGCCTTGTGCCTGCACGCGAGACACGATACAACGAAGGCACGGGGCCGGGCCGCGACGCTGGATGAAGGCAGCCAGGTGCCGCGGCCGGTTTGCGTGTCGGCGCGCCCGGAGGTGGCATGGACGCGGCCCTCTATGAGCAGCATCAGCGCCTCGAGGATACGCACTGGTGGTTCCTCGGCCGGCGGCACCTGGTGCTGCGCGAGCTGCGGCGCCACGCCGGGCCGGACCCCGGCCCGATCCTCGACGTGGGCTGCGGCACGGGCGGCATGCTGCCGCACCTGCAGCGGATCGCGCCCGCCGTCGGGCTGGACAGCGCCGAGGAGGCCGCGCAGGCCTGCCGGCGCCGCGATGTCGCCTTCGTGCATGGCTGGGGGCCGCGGCTGCCCTTCGCCGACGGCAGCTTCGGCACGATCACCGCGCTCGACGTGATCGAGCACGTCTCCGATGACACGGGCATGCTGCGCGAGCTGCACCGCGTGCTGCGGCCCGGCGGCCTGCTGCTGATCACCGTGCCGGCCTATCAGTTCCTCTGGAGCCAGCACGACGAGTTCAACCACCATCAGCGGCGCTACCGCCGGCGCACTCTGCAACGCGCCGTGCGTCGGGCCGGCTTTGGCATCGCGCGCCTCAGCTACTACAACACCTTGCTGTTTCCCGCGGCCGTGGCCCGCAAAGCGATGATGCGCTTCCAGCGCGGCAGCGGGCCGGTGTCGCATTTGGAGGAGCTGCCCACGCCGCTGAACGCTCTGCTGCGGGGCGTGATGCTGCGCGAAGAGCCGATCGTCGCGCGCTGGGATCTGCCCTTCGGCGCCTCGCTGATCTGCGCCGCCCGCCGGCCCGCGGCCGCGTCGGCGCCCGTGCCCCGCAAGATCGCGGCCACGGCCGGCGCCGCCTGAGCCACGCCTAACGCCGCTTTGATGCGACATCGCCGCGCAGCGGCGATCTGAAGCAAGCCGCGTCTCCTTTCTCCTCGTGTGTCTCGTGTGTCTCGTGTGTCTCGTGTGTCATGAGCAAGGGTTGGACTGAGAAGAATCGGGCGCCCTCGAACACCCCTTCCCGCGTCGGGCCAGAGCGCAGCGCAACCGTCGGAGACTTCGCATGAGCGCCGCGCAACCGTCGCAGACCTGCAATGCACAGCCGAGCCTGAGCGAGGCAGGGGTAGGCCCGCGGCGCGGTGCCGTGCAGCACGGCGCACCTGGCGGCTCAGTGCACGACGGGGAGCTGGGCGGCGTCGCCGCTGGTGAGGCTCATCAGGTCCGCGGCCACCCAGGCCTTCTGATTGTTGTCCCAGACGATCTGCCACCAGGCGTTGTCCGCGCTGCGGCCGATGATTTCCACCTGCCGGCCCGGCGCGAGCTGGCCCACGGGCTGATTGTTGGTGCTGGGTGCGAAGCGCACGTTGGGCGCGCTGCCGCTGCGCGACACGCCGACGAACTTCGGCCCCGGCGTGCCCGTGCCCGTGGGACCGGGCGAGGCGCCGGGCGTCACCGTGGCCAGCGCCACGGCCGTGCCCGTGACGTTGGCGGCCGCGAGCGTGGGGTTTGCTGCCGCACCCGTGTTGGAGTTGGTGAGCGCGTCGATCGGGTTGCCGTTGCCCGGCTTCGGCAGGAGCTGCAGGATCACGAGGAAGGCAATCACCGTGGCCACCATGCCCACGATGATCCACAAGCCGCGCGCCCAGTGCGTCGAGGCCTCGAACATCAGCCGCTGCTCGCGCTGCGGCCGCGTACGCGGCGCCTGCGCGTGCTCGGTCAGCCGCTCCGGTGCTGCTTCAGCGGCAGCGTCCCGCTCCTGCTCCACATCCCGTTTGAACGGCGTCTTCACGACATCCCCTCGCTGCGCACGACGCCGATGTACGGCAAGTTGCGAAACTCCTGGCGGTAATCCAGCCCGTAGCCCACGGCGAACTCGTCGCCGATCTCGAAGCCCACGTAGTCCAGCGTCACGTTTGCCAGGCGCCGGGCGCGCTTGTCGAGCAGGGCACAGACGCTGACATCCGCCGGCCCGCGCTCTGCCAGGTACTGCAAGAGACGGTGCAGCGAGATGCCCGTGTCGACCACGTCCTCGACCACGATCACGCGCTGGCCGCGAATGTCTTCGTCCAGGTCCTTGGTGACGCGCAGGCGGTCGTGCTGCTCATCGTGCTCGTCGTACGAAGAGAGCGCGAGGAAATCGACGGTGATCGGCAGCTCGATCGCGCGCATCAGGTCGGCCATGAAGCAGACGACGCTGCGCAGCACGCCGACGAGTACCGGCCGCGAGCCGGCGAAGTCGCGCGTGATCGATGCCCCAAGCTCGGCCACGCGGCGCTGCACCTCGGCCTGCGAGACGAGCACGCGCGCCACCGGCGGCAGCACGCTGCTGTGGCGCGGGTCGATGCCGAAGCGCTCCAACAGGCGCAGGTAGTCGCGCCGGTAGAGCAGCTTGATGTTGATCTCCGGGTACAGCTCGCGCAGGCGGCGCAGCTTGCGGTTCTTGTAGGTGACGAGGCTCTGGCGCAGCGTTGTCAGCTCAACGTAAAGGTCGAAGGCCGGCAGATAGAAGTCGGGCGTGAACGCCTCGACCACGCGCTCCCCTTCACGGCGCAGCGGGAAGGAGCGCGGCTCGTACTGCCATTGCACCCCGTAGAAGTCGAGCAGGCGGGCGAACTGCGCCTCGCTGGGATGGGCGAAGGGCGATTCGACAGCGGACCGCGGCGGCGGCGCTGCGACGGGCGCGGCGCCCGCCTCGGGAGCGACGCCGGGCGCGTCCACCCCCGACTCCGTGTCCTGCTTCGCCATTCCGTGCCCGATCTCGCTCCCCGCCCCCGACGAGTGTAATGATGGCCATCGGGCGGGGTCAAACGGCGGCCGGCGGTGGGTGTGCCCAGAAGTTGTGGAAGCACGGTGCAGGGATGAGACGGAGGCGAGGCGTGGCGATGCAGTAGGGTAACGAGGAAAACAGAGCGACCGACCGTAGTGAGGACGGTCGGTCGCGCAGGAAGGGGCCGATGACTT
>DATGEL010000084.1 GCA_035310145.1 Dehalococcoidia bacterium | reverse complement strand
CCCAGCGGGGGTGACAGGGGGCGTGTCCCCTACGCCCAGCGGAGCTGGCCGGCGAAGGGCGGAAGCCCGACGGTGCAAGCACCGCGGCCACCGGCCGCGCCAGATTTGGGGGTGACAGGGGGTTCGCCCCGTACGACCAGCGGAGCTCTTCGAGGCAAGCGTGAGGCCCGCAGTGAAATCATCGTCCGCGCAGCGGACTTCACATTCGGGGGTGACAGGGGGCGTGCCCCCTATGACCAGCGGAGATCTCAAATGAAACTCGTCACGAGCGAGCAGATGCGCGGGCTGGAGCAGGCCGCCGAAGCCGCCGGCGTCTCTGCCGCCGAGCTGATGGAGAACGCCGGCCTGGCCGTGGCGCAGGAGGCGTGGATGCTGCTCGGCTCGCTGGAAGAGCGGCGCATCGTCGTGCTCTGCGGGCCGGGCAACAACGGCGGCGACGGCCTGGTGGCCGCGCGACACCTGGGCGACTGGGGCGTCAATGTCGGCGTCTATCTGCTGAAGCCGCGCGAGGACGACCCGCTGGTCGAGGCCGTGCGCGGGTTGGAGGTGCCCGTTACCAGCGCCGAGGACGACGCCGATCTGGCGACGCTGCGCTCCTGGCTCACCGGCAGCGACCTCGTGATCGACGCGCTGCTCGGCACCGGCCGCGCCCGGCCGATCGAGGGCGCACTGGCCGGCGTGCTGGACGCCGTGCAGGCCGCGCGCGCAAGCGTGCCGCCGCCCAAGATCCTCGCCGTCGATCTGCCCAGCGGTCTCGATGCCGACAGCGGCGCCGTCGATGCGCACACCGTCGCCGCCGACCAGACCGTCACGTTTCAATATCCCAAGCTCGGCCTCTACACGCCCGAGCGCGAGGTAGCCGGCCGTCTGCAGGTCGTGGAGATCGGCATTCCGCCCGCGGCGGCGCAGGAGCTGCCGCTGGAGCTGCTGGAACGCTCGTGGGTGCGCAAGCACCTGCCCGAGCGGCCGGCGAGCGCCAACAAGGGCACGTTCGGCAAGGTGCTCTCGCTCACGGGCTCGTTGCAGTACGTCGGCGCGGCCTATCTCTCGACGGCGGCGGCGGCGCGGGCCGGGGCCGGGCTCGTCACCTTCGCCTGCGTGCACTCGATCCTGCCGATCCTCGCCGCGAAGTTCTCCGAAGGCACCTTTCTGCCGCTGCCCGAAGAGGACGGCTTTCTCGCCGTGGGCGCCGCCTCGCGCGTGATCGCGGAGCTTGAGCGCTACGACGTGCTGCTGGCCGGCTGCGGCCTCTCGCACCGCGACTCGACCTCCGTGGCGTTCACCGATCTGCTCGGCCGCATTCCCATGAACTTGAAGGGCTTCGTCTTCGATGCCGATGCGCTCAACATCCTCAGCGAGGTCGACGGCTGGTCCGCGCTGGTGCCGCCGGGCGGCGTGCTCACGCCGCACCCCGGTGAGATGGCGCGCCTTCTCGGCACGAGCGTGGCCGAGATCCAGGCGAAGCGCATGGAGACGGCGGCGAACGCCGCGCAGCGCTGGCAGCAGGTCGTGGTGCTGAAGGGCGCCGGCACGATCGTCGCCGCGCCGGACGGCCGCACCTGGCTTTCGCCGTTCTCGAATCCCGCGCTGGCCAGCGCCGGCACCGGCGACGTGCTGGCCGGCACGATCGCGGGGCTTTTGGCGCAGGGGCTGCCGGCGCCGGAAGCGGCGGCCTGCGGCGTCTTCCTGCACGGCACCGCCGGCGACCTGCTGCGCAAAGAGCTGGGCGACGCCGGCGTGCTCGCCTCCGACGTGCTGGAGGCGCTGCCGCGCGCCCGCCAGGACGTGCTCGGCCTGACGCCGGCGCCGGCCGCGCCCTTCCCCGGTCTTGGCGGAGGCATGGGCGCAATGGGCGGCATGGGCGGGCTTGCGGGGCTGGGTGGACTCGGCGGGCTCGGTGCGGGCGGCGCGGCGGGCGGGGGCGCGTGGCCCTCATAACCCCGACCCCCTTCTCTTGCTACCACATGACACATGAAACACATGAATCGTGTACACCGCGGGACCATAGTGGCCAGCACGGGGAGAAGGGGGCGATCGTTGGCAGGAACAGCGCACTGCAGCCGGGTCGCCTCGCTTGCAGAGACGGCCGGCCGGCAAGCGGCAGATCGCTCACACGGGTTCCGCGGCGCTGCGCGCCGCGAGGAATGGCGAGATGCGGCGCGGTCTGGTATATCTGCGCCAGCGTGTGCTGCGCTGATATAACCTTGTGCACCGTGCGGGCGACTATTCAGTGGAAGCTTCTCAGCACCTGGGAGCCATGACAGCGACAGCCGCGGCGGCGGACAGCACACTGGTGCGTGCTGCGCAGCAGGGCGACCGGGGGGCGTTCGGCGTGCTCGTCGGGCGCTACCGGCCGATGACGCTTGCGCTTTGTGCCCGGCTGCTCGGCGACCCGGACGAAGCTGAGGATGCGGCCCAGGAGGCGGCGCTTCAGGGGCTGGTGCATCTCAACTCGTTGCGCA
Source organism: Dehalococcoidia bacterium (assembly GCA_035310145.1). Classification (NCBI taxonomy): domain Bacteria; kingdom Bacillati; phylum Chloroflexota; class Dehalococcoidia; species Dehalococcoidia bacterium. The sequence goes on along the minus strand of DATGEL010000084.1, from coordinate 50,940 downwards.
CGCCGGGCCGCTTCGGCGCCTGGATCACGGGCATCGGGTTGAATATCTGCCGGCGCTGGCTGCGGCAACGGGCACGCGCGGCGCTGTCGTTAGAAGCGCTGTTCGCCGCCGGCCGCCTGCACGAGCCGGTGGCGCCCTACGCCACGCCGGAGGAGGAGGCCGTCGCCGGTGACCTGGTTGAGCGCGTGCGCCGCGCGATCGCGACCTTGCCGCGCGGCCAGCAGGCGGCGGTGCAGCTCTACTACCTCGCCGGGCTGACGCTGGCGGAGACGGCGGCGCAGCTTGAAGTGGCGCCGAACGCGGTCAAGGCGCGGCTGCACCAGGCGCGGGCGAAGCTGGGCCGGCAGTTGCAGGAGCTGTGGCAGGAGATCGAAGAGGCGATGTCCAACTGGGCCGCGGCGCAGGGCGAAGAGGCCGACGCCTGAGCGGGCCAGTGCCGCGATGAAGCGTACGTACGGCTGTTTCTGTCCGCGCACTGCTGGGACAACGGCGGCGAACTGCCGCTCGACGTGCCGCACTTGCGGATCGACACCAGCGATCTCAGCGCCGAGACCACGGCCCGACGCATCCGCGAGCACTTCGCCCTGCCGTAGCCGCACCGAGGAGCTACCCTAGCCACCCGCCCCGCTCACCCCGCGGATCTATCGAAAGGTTTACGAACGGGCAATCCTCTGTGACAATGACGTAAAGCAGCGTCCGCGGCCGGGCGGCCGGCCATATCCCGGAAGGAGACTCGATGGCTACAACCAGGCGCGTGGTGCTCGTGCAGCCACGCTCGACCGGCGGCAACTTCGAGTATGTCGCCATTCCCCGGCAGGGCATGCTCTTCCTCTCGCGGGCGCTGGAGATCTGGAGCAAGCGCGACGGCGCGCCCTACCGCTACGAGCGCGAGATCTGGTTCGAGGACCGCAGTGGCAAGATCGACCCCGACAAAGACCTGGTCGATGCCGATATCCTGCTGGTCACCGCCCTGATCAACGAGACCCCCCGCGCCTACGAGATCGCCCGGCAGGCGAAGCTCTATCACCCGAACATCGTGGTGCTGGGCGGCGGGCCGCAGATGGGGCCGCTGCCAGAAGAAGCGATGCGTCTCACCGGCATGGACGTCATCGTGCAGCGCGAGGGCGAGGACGTGATTGGCCCGCTCTGCGACCTGCTAATGACCTATGACGGCGCCGATCGGGCGCGCGAGCTGCACAAGCTTGACGGCCTCGCCTTCTTAGCGGACGGCCGCCTGGTGCAGCGCCCCTTCCGGCGCATGATCAAGTCCGACTACGTCGAGCTGCCCGATTACGAATCGATCCGCGACCTCAACCCGCAGAACCCGATGGCCGCCGGCGTGCTGGAAACCTCGCGCGGCTGCACGGAAAGCTGCACCTACTGCGAGGTGATCGAGCAGTTCGTCGGCTACCGCATGGTCGAGCCGGAGACCGAGCTGAAGCGGCTGATGCAGCTGCAGCGCATGGCCGCCGACGGCCTGATCTACAAGTGGCCCGACGGCAACGTGCGCGTCTTCGTCTCCGACGACCTGCACTCACCGCCGAAGCGGGCGATCAAGTTCCGCAACGACCGGCTGCAGCGCGCCCGCGGCTGGAGGAGCCTGACCGAGGGCATGCGCTTCATCACGCAGAACCGCGCCGAGCTGGGCTCCGACCCCGAGCTGGCCGAGGCCTTCCGCGAGGCGGGCATTGAGATGCTTTACGTCGGCGTCGAGTCCTCCTCCGCCGAGAACCTGAAGGCGATCCACAAGCGGCAGGAGCCCGACCAGATGCACAAGGATCTGATCGCGCTCAAGGAGTGGGGCTTCCGCGTCGTGGCGATGACGATCATCGGCTTGCCCTTCGACACGGAAGACTCGATCATGCAGCTCGCCGAGTGGGTCACCGGCGTCAGCCACTACCAGACGGCGAACCTGCTTACGCCGTTGCCCGCTACGATCAACTGGCCCGACGGCCACGGCGGTGGCCTGGCGCTGCTCGACCGCGACGGCAGCCTGCTGCCCGAAGGCAAGCTGCCGCCCTACGACCTCTTCACCGGCCGCCAGTTCGTGCACCACGACAAGCGCTGGACGATGCAGGAGTCGCGCGAGATCTATACGCGCTACACCGACCGCCTCAAGCCGATCGACCGGCTCTACGAGGCGATCTTCCGCCGCATGGAGCAGAAGAGCCGGCGCGGCGGCGGCGCGATCCCGGTGCGCGTGTAAGCGGCACGCCCGCCCCTGGCCCTGCGCACGTAGGCCGTCTCCGCAAGGCTCCGCTGGTTGTATTGCCCTCTGGCCCGCACCGGGAACGCATCCCCGGCGCGCGCTTCACTCGCCGCGCGAGGGGAGCGGTATCCGAGTGCGCGCGCGATCCACGGCGCGGCCCACGCCGTGCGGTCGTCGCTCCCTCAGGCGAGCCAGTCGGCAAGCTCGGACAGCGATGAGCATTCGTGCACCGGCCGCGCCGTGCCTGCTGCTGCTTCGCGCGTGCGGTTGACCCAGGCCGCGGAAACGCCGAGCGCCGCGGCCGGGGCGATGTCATGAAACCAGCTCTGCGCCACGTGCAGCCAGGCGCGCCCGCCGATCCGCTCGCGCGCCGCGAGGAAATGCCCCGGCGCCGGCTTGTATGAGCCGACCTGCTGCGCCGTGACGACAAACTCGAACGGCACACGGAGCTGCTGGCGCGTGCCGGCGAGCAGATCGTCGTCCACGTTGGAGAGGATGCCGAGCCGGCAGCCGGCGGCGGCCAGCCGCTCAAGCGCCGGGTTCGTGTCGGGGAAGACGGGCCAGCGCGGCAGGCTCTCGGCGAGGAAGCCGGCGCGATCCTCCGCGAGCGGCCAGCCGAGCCGCGCCGCCACGCGCCGCGCCGTCTCGCCCAGCACGGCGCGGTAGGAGCGGAACGCCTCGGCCTCGACCTCCGGCTCGATCGCGTGATAGGCCGCGAGCACTGCCGCGCCGTCGAGGGCGCCGCCGTCCCGCCGCGCCGCCTCGGCGAAAGCGCCGGCGATGCCGCTGTTCCAGTCGATCAGCGTGCCGTAGCAGTCGAACGTGACGACCTCGTACGGCCTCGCGCGCGTGCTCGTCATGGCGGGGCGATCGTAGCACGGCCGTGCTTGCCGGGCCGCGAACCGCGCCGTTGGTGTGCCCGGGATCGAGCCAAACGGCGCCGCGAAGGGCGCACGCGGTGCGGCCCTATGCCCGGCAGGGGACGCGCCCGAGCGCGCGCTTGACAGGGCCGCTACGCTGTTCATACCCTACCCGGAGGGGATGGGTTTACTTCGGGAGGCGAACCATGCAGGCAGAGCGCGGCGAGGTGCTCAAGCGCCTCGCCTACATCGAGGGGCACATCAAAGGCATCCGCAAGATGGTCGAGGAAGACCAGTACTGCGTCGACATCCTCAAGCAGACCTACGCCGTCAAGCGGGCGCTGGACAAGTTCGACGCGCTGCTGCTGCGCACGCACCTGGACGGCTGCGTGCGCGAGGGCTTCGCCGAGGGCCGCGGCGACCAGGTCATCGCCGAGCTGGCCGACCTGTTCGCGCTCTCGCAACGCTAGCCGAGCGCACCATCGCAAGCGAACGCCGCACACGCCGTCCCGGCATTATCTAGAGAGAACAGCAGCCATGACCGCAGCACACCAGCACGCACCGCCGCAGCAGCACGGCGCGCCAATAACCGGGGCCTTCCACGCCGATTTCGCCTGCCTGGAATGCGCCGAGGCAGCGGGGCGTGCCCTGCGCGCCAACCCGCAGATCACCGGCGTGCACGTCGATTACGCCGGCAAGACCGTCCACGTCACCTTTCACGCGGGCAGGATCGACGCCGGTCAGATCAGCGCCCTGATCTCGCGGAGCGCCCGCGGCTGCCGCTGCGCGCCGGCCGGCAATACAAACGCCGGCACGGGCGGCGGGCTGGAAGCGCTTGCCCACCACGCCGATATGGCCGCCGTCACCATGAATACGGCCGCCGACCGCATGCAGTACGAGTTTCCCTCGACCGCGGCCGGCGCCCGGCACGCCGCGGACCATGCAGGCCACGCGGATCATATGCAGCGCGAGGGCCATGCCGCCGCGGCCGTGATGGCGCCCGAGCACGCCGGTCACGCAGTGGCTGAGCACGCCGGCATGCCGATGCCGGCGATGGACCACGGCGCACACGCGGCGCACGGCGGCATGGGCCACGACATGTCCGACCCGGCGATGGCGAAGGCGATGGAGGCGGACATGCGCCGCCGCTTCTTCGTCGCTCTGCTGCTCACGATTCCCACCGTGCTCTTCTCGCCGCTGGCGAAGAACACCTTCGGCATCGAGATCGTGCGCATGAGCGCGGCCAACTGGCTGGCCCTCGTCTTCTCCACGCCGGTCGTCTTCTGGGCGGGCTGGCCCTTCATCGGCGGCGCGGCCAGCTCGCTGCGCTACCGGCAGCTCAACATGAGCGTGCTGATCGCCACCGGCGTGCTTGCCGCCTGGGGCTTCAGTCTGCTGATCACCGTGCTCGGTCAGGGCGAGACCTTCTACGAAGCGGCGGCGATGCTCGTCACCTTCGTGCTCTTCGGCCACTGGATGGAGATGAAGAGCCGCCGGGGCACCACGGATGCCCTGCGCGCCCTCTTCGACCTCGTGCCGCCCAGCGCGATCGCCCTGCGCAACGGTGAAGAGCAGGAGGTGCCGACCAGCGAGCTGGTCGCGGGCGACCGCATCCGCCTGCGTCCGGGCGCCAAGGTGCCGGTCGACGGCGTGTTGGTCGAGGGCAGCACCAGCATCGACGAGTCGCTGGTCACGGGCGAATCGGTGCCCGTGGAGAAGCAGCCGGGCGACACGCTGATCGGCGGCTCGATCAACCGCGCCGGCTCGGTCGTGATGGAGGCGACGAAAGTCGGCAGTGAGACGGCGCTGGCGCAGATCGTGGCGCTGGTGCAGCAGGCGCAGGCCTCGAAGGCGCCGGGCCAGCGGCTGGCGGACAAGGCGGCGGCCTATCTCGTGGTGCTGGCCGTGGGCGCGGGGCTGCTGACGTTCATCCTCTGGTACACGCTCGGCGGCGCCTCGGCGCTCACGGCGCTGACTTTCGCCATCTCCGCCGTGGTGATCGCCTGCCCGGACGCGCTGGGGCTGGCGACGCCGACCGCGGTGGCCGTGGGCACGGGGCTGGGCGCCAGGCACAACATCTTGATCAAAGATGCGGCCACGCTGGAGGGCGTCTCGGAGATCAATGCGATCGTGCTGGACAAGACCGGCACGCTGACCGAGGGCAAGCCGGCGCTCACGGATGTCGTCGTCTCCGGCGCCGGCCCCTGGCAGCCCGGCCGCGAAAACGACCTGCTCGCGCTTGTAGCGTCGGTGGAGCAGGGCTCGGAGCACCCGCTGGCGGCCGCGATCGTGCGCGGCGCAAGCGAGCGCGGCCTGGCGCTCGCCTCGGCGCAGAACTTCACCGCGATTGCGGGCAAGGGGCTGCGGGCGGAGGTCGGCAGCCGGCAGCTCCTCGCCGGCAACGCGGCGCTTCTGGCCGACGCGGGCATTGCGCCCGGCTCACTCGCAGAGACAGCGGCAACCCTTGCAGCGGCGGGCAAGACGCCGATGTACGTCGCCGTCGACGGCGCGGCCGCTGGGCTCGTGGCCGTGGCCGACACGATCAAGCCGAGCGCCCGCCGGCTGATCCCGCTGCTCAAAGAAGCGGACATCGAGGTGGCGATGCTGACGGGCGACAATCGCCGCACCGCCGAGGCCGTGGCCGCCGAGCTGGGTATCGCACGCGTCTTCGCCGAGGTTTTGCCCGAGCAGAAAGCCGGCTACGTGCGGCAGTTGCAGAGCGAGGGCAAGCGCGTGGCGATGGTCGGTGACGGCGTCAACGACGCGCCGGCGCTGGCGCAGGCGGAAGTCGGCATCGCCATCGGCGCGGGCACCGACGTGGCGATCGAGACGGCGAAAGTCGTCTTGATGAAGAGCGACCCGCTGGACATTATGCGGGCCTGGCGCCTCTCGCGCGCCACGGTGCGCAAGATGAAACAGAACCTCTTCTGGGCGAGCATCTACAACCTGGCCGCGATCCCCGTGGCCGCTGGCGTGCTCTTCCCGCGCTTCGGCATCATGTTGCAGCCGGAGTGGTCGGCGCTGCTGATGAGCGCCAGCTCGATCATCGTGGCGACGAACGCCGTGCTGTTGAAGCGCGAGGACGGCGATTTGGTGCGCGTCGGCCAGGCCGCGGCCTGAGCGGCGCCCCGCCGGGCATGGCGAAGCGGGCGCTCTCTGTGCTATGCCGTGTGTGGCCTTCAGGCACGGGACCAAGACATGGTTTCAAAACCTGCACGCATACCGGCGGATGCGCGTGCGGGAGCGCGAGACTGCCGGTTTTGAAACCATCTGTAGGACCGGCTGTTGTGGACCGCCGCGCGGTCCGCGGCAGATCGCAGGAGCAGCAGATGCACCGCAGCAGCGACCGTATCCTCACCACCCACCCCGGCCGCCTGCCCAACCCCGACAACCAGGCCGAAGTGCTCGCCGCGCGTCAGCGGGGCGATCGGCAGGCCTTCGATGCCCAGGTGCAGAGCGGCATCGCCGCCATGGTGCGCCGCCAAAAGGAGATCGGCGTCGACATCCTCAGCGACGGCGAGTTCTGGAAGGTGCGGGACCAGGGATACTACGACAGCCGCGCCTCCGGCATCGAGACGCGGGAGGCGAAGCCCGGCGAGCCGGCCTCCGTGCTCGTCTTCCAGCGGGAGCGGCGCACGCCGGAGTTCCGGGCCTTCTGGGAGATCTACGACCGGGTGGGCAACACGCCGATGCCCGGCGCCGAGATCCGCGGCTTCGGCATCCAAACGCAGCGCTCGGCGATCACCGGACCGCTCACGCCTCGCGCGGCGGACGACATCGGCACGATCACGCACGAGATCGCGGTGTCGAAGGCGGCGATGACGGCCGCCGGCGCCCGGCTGGAGGACTGCTTCTTTCCCGTGCTCAGCCCGAACTGGCTCAGCCACTTCGTGCTCAACGACTACTACAAGAGCGAGGAGGAGTACATTTACGCCCTGGCGGCGTTCTTCAAGAACGACTACCGCGCCGTCGTGGACGCCGGCTTCATCCTGCAGATCGACGACCCGGCGCTGGTCACCCGCTACGGGATGCTCGAGCCGGCGCTGAGCATCGAAGAGTACCGCCGCTTCGTGCAGCCGCGCGTCGAGGCGCTCAACTGGGCGCTGGAAGGGATCCCCGAGGACCGCGTGCGTTACCACACCTGCTGGGGCAGCTGGCACACGCCGCACACCACCGACATCCCCTTTGAGCACGTGATCGACCTGATGCTGATGGTGAAGGCCGGCGCCTACTCCGTCGAAACGGCGGACGCGCGGCACGAGCTGGACTGGCACGTCTGGGAGACGCATAAGCTGCCGGAGGGGAAGGTCTACATTCCCGGCGTGATCTGCCACAAGACGACGACGATCGAGCCGCCGGAGCTGGTGGCCGACCGCATCATCCGCTATGCGAAGCTGATGGGGCGCGAGAACGTGATCGCCGGCGTGGACTGCGGGCTGGGCGGCCGCTGCTACCCGGACATCGGCTGGGCGAAGCTCAAGTCGCTGGCCGATGGCGCCGCGCTCGCCAGCCGGCAGCTCTGGCAGTAGGCGACGCGCGCCGGCCGGCAGCAGTCGTGACGGTGTGTAGACCGCCCGTCAACGCACCCCGGCCGTCTCGTGGCGCGCGGCGTCGGGATCCATCTCCGGCAGCAGCGCGTCGCGCCAGGCCGTGCCGCGCGGCAGGATCGCCTCCCAGGCGCGCAGGGCGTAGTAGCTGTCGCCCGTACCGGGCGGGTCGCCGCCCTCGCGCACCATGCGCACGGCCTGCAGAAGCAGTTGGCGCATGGTGATGATCGCGCGGTCGGCCGGGCCGAGGTGCTCGCGGCTGCGATCGACGATCGGCCCCATGCTCTCCTGCACGGCGCGGTCCTGCTGGTTGATGCCCTCGATGCCGGAGAAGTTGACCGTGCGCTGGCGGGCGCGGTCGATGCCCCAGTCGTTCCAGCGGCCCTGGCGCGAGCGGTAGTCGTTGGCCGCGTCGACGAAGTCCGGGCCGTTGCCGGTGCCGCGCTCCAGCCGCTCCTCGTCGGTCAGCGGCTCCTCGCCCACAACGAGCAGCCAGTTCCAGACCATCGTGTTCTCGTCGTCCATCGGCACCCACATGTGGCCGGCGATCATCGGGTGGCGCGGGCCGCCGCCGAGGCCGCGGTTGGGCACCTGCTGCGGCCGCAACTGGTGGAAGGGCATCACGTAGTGGTAGCCGCGCACGTAGATCTTGTCGCCGTCCAGCTCGCGCACGCCGGCGTAGCGGAAGCCGTAGTCCGTCGTGTCCACTTCGAGAATCGGCGCCTTGCCGCGCACGAAGGGCGAGTCGGGGGAGATGCCGGCGCCGTTGGCGGCCAGCGCCCGGTGCAGGATCGGCGCGTGCGAGGTGTCGATGCCGCCTTCTAACGCCTGCACCCAGTTGCATTCCTGCCAGACCTTGGAGACGTGGCGTTGCGTGGCAGCGGCCCGCGCCCATTCGAAGTGCGGCGGCGGCGGCATCGCCTCGCGCGGGCCGAGGTAGGCCCAGACCACGTCGCCGGCCTCGCAGGTGGGGTAGGCGGTGAGGCGGATCTTTTCGGCGAAGCTCTCCGGCTCGTTCATCTGCTCCAGGCAGTCGCCGTCGGCGTCGAACTTCCAGCCGTGGTAGATGCAGCGCAGGCCGCAGCCCTCGTTGCGCGCCAGCCAGAGCGAGGCGCCGCGGTGCGGACAGTATTCGTCCACCAGGCCGACGCGGCCGCTCGTGTCTCGAAACGCGACCAGCTTTTCGCCGAGCAGACGCACGCGCACGGGCGCGCCGTCCGGCTCCGGCAGCTCCGCGCGCATGGCGACGGGCAGCCAGTAGCGGCGCAGCGTCTCGCCCATGGGCGTGCCCGGTCCCACACGGCTGATCAGCTCGTTTTGCTCGACGGACAGCATCGCTCTGCCTCCCGTGGCGAACTGGATGCGCATCGGCGTTCGGCGTTCATCCTACTCCCGTGCGACGGCGGCCGTGCCTCAGCCGGCCTCCATGCCCATCGCCTGCCGGTAGGCGCGCATCACCTCCGGCGGCTGGCCGGCCTGGAAGACGAAGTCGCGGCCGTAGAAGAGACCGGCCACCTGCTCGTTCAGCAGCTCCGCCTGCGAGAAGCCGTTGACGTAACGCTCACGGTCGATGATCGGCAGCCGTACGCAGGCGTTCTCGGCCGGATCGCGCACCAGCCCCTTCGGTTCGCCGCCGTCGGCAACGCTGCGCGCCTGCTCCAGCAGCTTCTTGCGCATCAAGATGATGCCGCGGTCGCTCTCGCCCAGGTGTTCTTGCGTACGGTCGGCGATTGCGCCCTGGCCAACCCAGGCGATGAAGTCCTGGTTCATCACGTGCGAGCTGATCCAGCGGCCGGTCTTCTCGTCCTTGATCGGCCCGTACCAGTAGGGGATGCGGTCTTGAACGAACGGCTCCTGCTCTTTGGGCACCCGGTTGAAGAACCAGCCGACGCTGAGCATGTGGTCGTCGTCTATGGGCACGCGCCACTCGAAGTGCTCGCCGGTGAACAGCGCATTGGGCCAGAGACAGACGCGGCCCACGGTCCAGAGCGGGTCCGCTTCGGTCGTGTCCTCGCGTACGCGGCGGTAGGTGAAGCCGTACTCGAACTCGTCGAAGCCGAGCTTGAGATGCGTGGGCGAGTAGGCGCCGTGTTCGCCGCGCAGCCGCGCACCCCAGTTGGAGTGCAGCCATTCGAAGTGCACGGGGTCGATCGAGTTCTCCTGTCCCTGGAACCAGCTGCAGGGGACTTCGGCGAAGACGATCTGCACGAAGCCGTTCCGCCAGGTGAACGGCTCCCAGGTGGGCACGAGCGGCGCCGGTGGCGGGCCGAGATAGGCCCAGAGCAGGCCCGCTTTCGCCTCCACGGGGTAGGCCTTGATCGTGACGCGCTCCTTGAAGCGCGCCTCCGGCCGGGCGACCTCCTCGAAGGGCTGCTGGCGGCAGGCGCCGGTTTCATCCCAGAGCCAGCCGTGGTAGTTGCAGCGCAGGCCGCCGTCTTCTGGGATGCCGTAGGAGAGATCGGCGCGGCGGTGCGGGCAGTGCTGATCGATCAGGCCGTACGTCCCGCTCCTGTCCTTGTAGAGGACGAGGTCTTCGCCCAGCAGGCGCACGTTCTTGATCGGCTGGTCGTCCAGCTCGGCCACGGCGGCGATCGGCTGCCAGTAGCGGCGCAACAGCTCGCCCATCGGCGTGCCGGCGCCGGTCTCGATCAGGGCGCGGTTCTCCTCTTCCCTGAGCACGGCCGTGCCCTCCATTCGCAGAATGCTGATCCGTGTCCCCGATTGTACGCCCGGGCTCGCCGGTGAGCCGATCGTCTCGTAGGCGGGCCGCGCCGGCGCAGCACTTCAGGGCAGCCGGGCGCTGACGGCGGGCAGTTGAACGATGACCCTCGTGCCCTCGCCCGGGGCGCTCTCGACCCGCAGGTGCAGCCCGACGGCCGTGGCTCGCTCGCGCATCGAGCGCATGCCCTGCCCGCCGCGGGCGCCGTCGGCTGACGGCACCACCGGCGCGCCCGGGTCGAAGCCGCCGCCGTTGTCAGCCACGCTTACCCGCAGTCCCGACTCGTCCATCGCCAGCTCGACGGCGACTTCGCTCGCCTGGGCGTGCTTGGCCGCGTTGCTGAGCGCCTCCTGCACGATGCGGAAGACGGCCAGCTCGATGTCCGGCGAAAGCCGGAGCGCCTCGGTCGCGCGGTAGCTGATCGCCAGGTTTGTGCGGGTTTGCACCGCCTCCACCAGCTTGGCCAGGGCGCCGACGAGCCCCTCTTCCGAGAGGCTGGTGGGGCGCAGTTCGAACAGCAACGCCCGCATCTCGACCAGCGCCTCCCGCGCCAGCGTGGCGACCCGGTCCAGCGTCTCGCCCAGCTTCGCCGAGCGCTGCTCGTGCTGCGCCTGTGCCGCGCGCGACAGCATCCCCAGGCTGAAGACCGTTTGCGTCACCGAATCGTGCAGGTCCTGGGCAAGGCGGGTGCGCTCCTCGAGGGCGGCCTTCTCGCCCGCGGCGTCGAACAGCCGTGCATTCTCCACCGCCACCGCCGCCTGGTCAGCGATCGCGGTGAGCAGGGCGAGCTCACGCTCGTCCGGTTCCTCGCCGGCGCGGTAGTAGGTCGCCAGCGTGCCCACGGGGCGCTCGCGGGTGACCAGCGGCACCAGCGCGATCGAATCCCAGCTCACCTGCTTGGCGAAGGGGTGAATGGGCCGGTACGCCGGCCGCTTGAGCAGCCCCCGCCACACCTTGCGCGAGACGCGGGGCCGGCGCTCCAGGAAGACGCTCACGTTATCCGAGGGTTCCTCGCCGCGCACGATCCGGTTGTAGGCCGCCGCATAGCCCCCCGGCAGGCCGTGACTGCCGGCGATGCGCAGCCGCGGCGGATCGCCGTCCGCCAGCAGGACCGCGCAGGCAACGGCGCCGCTCGCCTGCACCACGCGGCCTGCCAGCGCGTCGAGCACCGTGTCCAGCGCCCCGCCCAGCGCGACGCTGGCGGCGATCCGCGCCAGGGCCGTCGCTCGTCTCACCGCCTCCTGGGTTTGCTCGTACAGCCGGGCGTTGTCGATGGCGACGGCGGCGTGATTAGCGATCGCGGCGGCGAAGCTGGCATGCTGTGCGGTATAGAAGCCGGGGGTGCCATGCGAGAGGGCGATGAAGCCGGCCACCTCCCCGCGGGAGATCAGCGGCACGGCCATCCAGGCGCGGATCGCCTGCAGCCGCTCGCCCAGCAGCCGGCCAACCACGGCCCGGTAGGCGCGCGAGTAGGTCGTGTCCTCCTGCATGTCCGCGACCAGCACGGGCTTGCCGCGGCTGAGCGTCCGCCAGATCGCTTTGCCCCGTGACAGCGGGATGCGTCTCCCTTCGATCTCCGCGCCCAGCGAGCTGCCCGCCCGCGATCCGGCGCGGTTGGCGAGCACGACCAGCACATCGCCGTCGCGCCGGGCGACGGTGGCGCCGGCATAGTCGGCGACGTGGCGCAGCTCCTGGAGGATGAGGTCCAGCAGCCGCCGCAGGTCCAGGGTCGAACTGAGGCTGCGGGCGACCGACAGCAAGGTCGTCAGGTGCGCCGCCTGCTCGTCTTCGCCGCGCGGCGTGCCGAGGTCGCGGATCAGCGCGATCAAGAACGCGCCGCCGGCCGCATCGTCGCGGCTCAGGGTCACGTCCACGGGCAGATCGACACCGGAGGCATGACGCATGACCAGGCGGAGCGGCTGGCCTTCCGGCGTTCCTCCATCCTGGCCGGCCGTCGTGGCGCCGGTCAGCACGGCGCGAACCAGTGCCGGGGTGCGCCCGGGAAAGAGTGCGGAGAGACGCAGGCGGGCGGCTTCCTCCGTCGCGTAGCCAAAGAGCGCCGCGGCCGCCGGGTTCCAGAGGACGATGCGACCCCTGGGCGCGGTGGTGACGACGATGGCACCCCGGCCCTGCCACAGAATGCGTCCGATGCCGAGCAGATCCAGGCCGGATGGCCCGGCAATCGCCGCCGATCGGCGCGAGGATGAGCCGCTCATGGAGCCTTCCACGCAGCACAGAACATATGCGCCATTATCGCGCCCGCTGCCTGCATGATAAAGCGGTTCGTCAACTGGCTGTGCCCCTCGCGCCAGCATCGCTCTGCTGAGCGCGGCCTGCCAGGAGAAATCGCCGTTTCCGGCCGCTGGAGTGAGTCTGAGGCAGCATTCAGGCAGGATCGTCGAGCTCAGTGGCGCTGAGCACGCTGGAAAAACGGCGCCGGCTGTGAGACCATTGATCTTACCGAAGGCACGGCGACGTGCCCGAGGGACGAAGCCCGGAGCGGCCGCGAGGTTGCTTCGGGCTTTTCGTATGCCTCGCGGGATGCCGCCGCCCGCCTCGACCAGCCCTTGCGGGCCTCGATCGGGCGCGGCGGGACCAGCACGGGTGCAGATCGGCCGGCGCGCCGTCTTCATCCAGCCGGACGAAGCTTGCGGTGTGAGGACCAGGCGCTTGGCGGGCCGCGCCAACAGACTCGCCATCTGCTGACGCGCCCCAGGAGATCGCCCCGCTCCCTCCCTATTCCTGGGGGAAGGAGCGGGGCCGCGCCGCCCGGCGTCAGTGGCCGACGGCCTGATTGTACTGCTGAATCTCGCCCGTCACCGTGCCGGCCGATTTGTCCAGCGCCTGCTGCGGCGTGGCCTGGCCGGCGAAGACCGACTCAAAGGCCGACTGATTGTCCTGCCGCGCCTGCACGAAGATGCCGAGCAAGGCTCCCTGCGTCGCCGGGTTCAGCGGGCTGGCGTGCAGTTGGTCGATCGCCGTCTGGAACTGCGGGTACTTCGCCAGCCAGTCCTTGTCCGACTGCACGTCGTAGGCGGCCTTATTCGGCGGATAGTAGCCGGTGCTCACGTGGAAGAAGGCCATCTGCTCCGGCTGCATCAGCCACTTGATGAAGTCCCAGGCGGCGTCCTGCTCCGCCTGCGGGTGGTCCTTCATGATCCAGAGTGAATTGCCGCCGATGATTGTGCCCGCGGCCTTCGGGTTGTTGGCCGGGCGTGGGTAGAAGGTCGTGCCCACCGGGAACGTGCCCTGCGTCGAATCGATCACCTGGCGCAGCGCCGCGGTCGAGTCCACGACCATCGCGATCTTGCCGGCGAAGAAGGCGGCCTTGGTGTCGCTGGAGTTGCGGCCCAGGTTCGCCGCCGTGCCGTCCTTGATCATGTTCGCCCACCAGGTGAGAAAGGCGACGCCCTCCGGCCCGTTGAAGGCCGCCTTGTCCGCCGGCTTGTCGCCGCGGCCGTTGCTCGGGTCGGCGAAGTAGGCGCCCTGCGTGGCGAGGCTCTGCTCCATGTACCAGTCATCGATCGGCAGGGCGATGCCCTTGACGTCGCCCTTGGTCAGCCTCTTGGCGGCGTCGGCCACCTCTTCGAACGTCTTCGGCGGCTTGTCCGGGTCCAGCCCGGCCGCTTTGAACATGTCCTTGTTGTAGTAGAGGATCGGGTTCGACGTGGCCATGGGCATCGAGTAGAGCGTGCTGCCGACCTTGTAGTAGCCGAGCACGTTCGGCTCGAAGGTCGAAAGATCGAACTTGTCCTTGTCGACGAAGGTCTGCACCGGCGTCACGTCCTTGCTGTCGACCATGAAGCGCGTGCCGATGTCGTAGATCTGGATCAGGTCCGGCGTGGTCTTCGTCTGCAGCGCCTGGCGCAGTTTGTTGATCGTGTCGTCGTAGCTGCCCTGGAAGACGGCATCGACGTGCACCTTCTGCTGCGAGCTGTTGTACTTGTCCACCAGCGCGTTGAGCGCGTCGCCGTTGGTGCCGCTGAAGGCGTGCCAGAAGCTGATCTTGACGGCGCCGGGCGCGGCGGCCACGGTGGGCCGCGGCGTGCCGCTGGGCGAGGCGGCCGCGGCGGCGCCGCTGCTCGCGGCAGGGGCTGCCTGCGTGCTGCTGGCGGCGGCTGCCGGCGCCGTGCTGCCGCCGGCCCTGCTGGAGTTCGTCTTGTTGTTGTTGCTCGAACAGGCGACGGCCAGCAGCGCCGCCAGCAGTACAACGATTCCGAAACGGTGTTTCATCGAGTTCGCCTCCTCACTGATTCGAGTTCCGCCGGGCGCTCGCGGCGTACGCTCACCCCTTCACCGCGCCGCCCGTCAGGCCGCGCACGATGTGGCGCTGCGCCAGGATCAGCAGCAGCATCGTCGGCAAAAGGGCCATCACCGTGCCGGCCATCGCCAGGCCGGGATCGGACGCCTCGTTGCCGACAAGGGCCTTCAGGCCGATCTGCACCGTCTGCATGCTTGGCTTGTTCGTGGCCAGCAGCGGCCACAAATACTGGTTCCAGGCGGCGAGAAAGGCGTAGGCGGCCAGCGTGGCGAAGGCCGGCCGCGAGAGCGGCAGCACCACGCTCCACAGCGTGCGCAGGTGGCCGCAGCCGTCCACGCGCGCCGCGTCGAGGATCTCCTTCGGCAGGCTGAGGAAGAACTGGCGCAGCAAGAACGTGCCGAAGGCCGTGGCGGCAAAGGGCACCGCCAGCCCTTGATACGTGTTGATCCAGTGCAGGTGCAGGATCGTCTGGAAGTTGGGAACGATCGTCGCCTCGGCCGGCACCATCAGCGTGGAGAGGAAGAGGAAGAACAGGATGCGCCGGAAGGGGAAGCGCAGGAAGACGAAGGCGTAGGCCGCCAGCGCCGCCGTGGCCATCTGCGCCAGCGTGATGCAGCTGGCCACGACGGTGCTGTTCAGCAGGAAGCGCCACATCGGCACCACGCGAAAGACGTGGCGGAAGTTGTCGAAGGTCGGGTGCAGCGTGACGAAGTGCGGCGGCACCGTCGCCACTTCGTTGGCCGGCAGGATGCTGGTGATCATCGCCAGGTAGACCGGCAGGATGATCACCAGCGCCGCCAGCGTCAGCGCGAGGTAGCGCAGCAGCGTGCCGACCCGCAGGCGGCGGCGCGCCGGCCGCCGCAGCGTTTGTGTCTGGATGGCAGGAAGCGCGGCCGTCATCCGTAAAACACCTTGCGCTCGGCCACGCCGAACTGAACCGCCGTGAACAGCAGGATGATCACGAACAGGACGACAGCCTGCGCCGACGCGACGCCCGTGGCGCCGAAGTTGAAGAAGGCGTTGCGGTAGATCGCGTAGACCAGGGTGAAGGTGGCGTTGTTCGGCCCGCCCTGCGTCAGCAGATCGATCTGGCCGAACGACTCGAAGGCGCGGATGCTGGCGATCACGATCACGAAGAAGAGCGTGGGCGAGAGCATCGGCAACGTAATGCTGAAGAACTGGCGCACGGGGCCGGAACCGTCCACGCGGGCGCTCTCGTACAACTCCTCGGGAATGCCCTGCAGGCCGGCGAGCAGCACGATCGTGTTGAAGCCGAGCTGCAGCCAGATCGTGGCGATCGAGACGGAGAACAGCGCCCAGTGCGGCGAGGTCAGCCAGTTGATGCGGGCGATGTGCAGCAGCGAGAGCGCCCAATTGAGCACGCCGATGCTGGGGTTGAACAGCAGAATCCACATCAGTGAGGCGACGGCGACCGAGGTGGCGATCGTCGAGGAGAAGATCGTGCGGAAGATGAAGATGCCCCGCAGCCGCGCGTTGGCGAGCAGCGCCAAAAGCAGCCCCAGGACCACGCCGCCGGCGACGGTGTAGAGCGCGAACAGCGCCGTGGTCACCAGCGCCGTGTGGAACTGGTCGGAGCTGAGCACGCGGCGGTACTGGTCCGTGCCGACGTAGACCTGGCCGGTGCCGAAGGGGTTGCTCACATAAAAGCCGAGATAGACCGACTTGACCAGTGGATAGAAGACGAACGTGCCGAAGACGAGCAGCGACGGCGCCAGGAAGAGGTAGCCCGTCGCAGCCTCGGCGGCGTAGGACAACCGCCGGCGCAGCGCCGCGCCCAGCGCCGGCCGCTCCGGCGCCGCCACCGTGGCGATATTGGACACGCCGCCTCCCTGTTCCGGTCCGCTTCGCTCCGGTCGCTCGCCCGCGGCCGGCCGATCCTGCCGCCCGACCACCCCGCGGCAGTATATCCGCGAGGTGTTAGCGCATCATAAACAGGGCGTCTGTTGCTGGCAACGGCAGCACGGCGCCGCAACGCCGCCCGCGGTTCGCTCGCGCTCCGATATCTCTGTTCCCTATTTCCTGACCCCGATACCCTGAGCACGTGGCGCCGCTTGTCTACATCCTGATCGTGCTGCTCGTCGCCGTGGCGGCGGGGCTGCTCGGCTCGCTGCTGGGGTTGGGCGGCGGCATCATCGTCATTCCCGCGCTCACCACGTTCCTCGGCGTCGATATCCGCCTGGCGATCGGTGCCAGCATCGTCTCCGTGATCGCCACCAGCTCCGGCGCCGCCGCGGCCTACGTGCGCGACCATCTCTCCAACATTCGCGCCGGCATGTTTTTGGAGCTGGGCACGACGACGGGCGCGCTCAGCGGCGCCTACCTCGGCGGTGTGCTGGCCGGACGGGCGCTCTACCTGATCTTCGCCGTTGTGCTCGGCTACTCGGCGCTGGCGATGTTCCGCAAGCGCCGGGAAGAGGCGCCGGCGCCGTTCGTGCCGGATCACATCTCGCAGCGCCTGCGGCTGGCCAGCAGCTACGAGGACAAGGCGCTGGGCCGCGTGGTCAGCTATCAGGTGACCGGCGCCCTGCCGGGGCTGGGGTTGATGTACATCGCCGGCGCCGTTTCCGGCCTGCTCGGCATCGGCAGCGGCGCGCTGAAGGTGCCGGCGATGGACCTGGCGATGCGCTTGCCGATCAAGGTCAGCACGGCCACCAGCAACTTCATGATCGGCGTAACCGCGGCGGCCAGCGCCAGCGTCTATTTCGCCCGCGGCCAGATTCACCCGGTGCTGGCGGCGCCGGTGGCCGTGGGCGTGCTGCTGGGCGCCACGGCGGGCAGCAAGCTGCTGGGCGGCCTGCGCGGCCGCACCGTGCGCAAGGTCTTCCTCGTGATTCTGCTGATCATCACCGTGCAGATGTTTCTCAAGGGCCTGGGAGGCTGACCGATGCCCGACGCCGAGCGGCCGGCCCCTATCCCCCGAGCCATCGCTTCGCCCCCAATACCAGGGGAAGGGGAGATCGATCGCGGGGCGAGTGAGGCTGCGGGCGGGGCTGATGCAGCAGTTGTGGACGCGGACGGAGCGCAACGCGACCGCCAGGGCCCGCCCGTGTTGCGCCCGCCCGGCGACAGCGCCGTCGAGTTGATCATCTCCTGGTTGCTGCGCATCGGCGTCTGGAGCAGCATCGCGATCATCCTCTTCGGCTTCGCGTTGCTGGTCGGGCAGGACCACGCCGCGCTGCTGCGCGCGCACAAGGGTGGCCTCGAAGGGCTGCTGAAGGACGGCCTGCCAGGCGAGCCGCTGCCCGCCGCGAGCTACGGCGGCGTGCTCGACTCCGTGCGCCGCGGCCAGGCGTTCGGCGTGATCTCACTGGGTCTGCTGGTGCTGCTGTTCACGCCGGTGATGCGCGTGGCGATCTCGATCGTCGCCTTCGCCGTTGAGCGGGACCGGCTCTATGCGCTGCTCACCAGCGTCGTCCTGCTGCTGCTGCTTGCCGGCATCGTGCTGGGCAAGGCCGGCGGATAGGGGATAGGGAACAGAGGGAGGAAGGGCCAGGGTTCGCGGGCGTTCGCAGCGCCTGGCACATTAGCACACTCGCGCGCCGCACGTGGGGTGGGGCGGCCAGGCGCTGCACACCCGGCAAGCGTGCGCGCCTCATCCGCCCGTCCCCCTCACCGGTCCCCTGTTCCCTGTTCCCTCGTCCCTCATCCCTGCAAAGATCTGACACCGATCCGACGGTTATGCAAATTTTTAGGGCAAACCCCTAATCACAACCAGGGGAGGCCGCGCAGACAATCGGGAACGAGGCCGAATCGGTGCGCCGCTGCCGAAACACGACAGGAACGGCGATCGACGCACCGGGTCCGAGGCAGGAGCGGTATGGATACTGCAACGATCCGCGTCGTCCCGATCACGTCCCCGGCACCGCCCACACGAGAGACCCTGGACGCCGAAGACGCCGCCGCGCTGAGCGCCGCTGCCGATGCCCTGATCGCCGCCGCGGACGCCGGCGCCGATCCTGATGCCGACGCCAACGAGTCCGAAGCCGGCACGACCATCGCCGAGAATGCGCCGGCGCGGCGCCGCGCCGAACGGTACGCGCGCATCGCCGCCCTCAGCCCGCAGCAGCAGGCCGAGCGCCAGGCGATGATCGCCCGACATCTGCCGCTCGCCCGCTACGTGGCCAACGCGATGTCGCGCCACACGGGCCAGAGCGTGCTGCTCGACTACGACGATCTGCTTTCGTACGGCATCGAGGGGCTGATCGCCGCCGTCGATACCTTCGACGCCGATCGTGGCCTCAAGTTCAGCACCTGGGCGGTGATGCATATCCGCACCACGATCCAGGATGCGCTGCGCACCCTGGACCCGTTGCCGCGCAGCCTGCGTGCCAAGGGCAAGGAGATCGACCGCGTGGCCGCCGACCTGGCGCACGCCAGCGGCCGCTGGCCCGAGCTGCCCGAGCTTGCGGAGGCGCTCGGCCGCCCGCTCGACACGCTGCGCCGCACCATGCAGGCGCTCGGTCACACCGTCGTTTCGCTCGAACAGGTAGACGACGGCCACAACGGCGCCGCGACCGGCGGCGACGAGGCCGGCTTCAGCCTGTTGAACCTGCTGGCCGACGAAGACCCCGACGTCAGCCCCAGCGAGCGGCTGGAGCAGCGCGAGCTGAGCCGCCTGCTGATCGACGCGATTCGCTCCCTGCCGCCGCGCGAGGAAGTGTTGATCGACGCGCACTACTGCCGGGGCAAGAGCATGCGCGAGGTCAGCCGCATGCTGTTCATCAGCGAGTCGCGTGTCAGTCAGCTGCACGCCCGCGCGATCAAGCTGCTGCGCGAGTTCATGCAGCGTGCCCTTGCCGTTGATCCGGCGCCGGCGGCCGCCGCGAAGCGCGGCCGGCGCGCGGCGGCCCAGCTCGCCGCCCGGCGGCCGGAGATGCTGCCCGTCGCCGCCACGCTGGACAGCCGCGCGGCGTAAGCACTCCACGGGGCGTCTCCGCATTCCGCTGCAGGCCGCCGGCAATGCTGCCGGCGGCCTGGTTTGTGTCCACGTTCCGCGGCGCGCCCGCGCAACTGTCCGCCAGCCGACAATGCCACCGTCCGCCGGACGACAACCCGCCGCGCCGCCCGGCCGCACACTCAACACAGCGGTAGGCAGGCGCGGCCGCCAGGCGGCCCGCGCGGTTCGCAGCGATACCGGAGGACGGCCATGAACTTCTACGATGTCGAGTGCCGCCAGCTGGAACACCAGC
Organism: Dehalococcoidia bacterium; assembly: GCA_035310145.1. Taxonomy (NCBI): domain Bacteria; kingdom Bacillati; phylum Chloroflexota; class Dehalococcoidia; species Dehalococcoidia bacterium. The sequence goes on along the minus strand of DATGEL010000084.1, from coordinate 31,134 downwards.
TCCTGATCGCGCGCATGAGCCGTGAGCTGACCGCCTCCGAGATCGAAACGGGGCGGCTCAAGAACCGTCCACTCGTGCGCCTGCCGGCCCGCCTGCGCTCGCTGCGGCTGCCGCGGGCGGTGCGCGGCCTGCCGCTCGTTGGCCGGCTGGCGTAGGCAGCGTCTCTCGGCCCCGCCAACCCTGCGCCGCTGGAGCAAGTCGCTCCAGCGGCGCTTTTCGCGCGCTGCGCCGCCGGCGCCTCTGATCACTCCCATGGTCAGGCGAAGCCGTTTGCTTCGCGCTGTAACATGAAGATGGCGCGGCGCTACTGGGCAGGTATGTCATGCGCCTTGCGGCGCTGAGCGGTACGATCATCCGGGCGCGAAGCGAATCGCGCATACTGGTAGGCAGCGTACACACGGCGAAGCGAACAGACGGGCGCCCAGGCGCCGGGGCAGGAGCGACCGTGGCAACCGCGACGAGCATCGACCAGCTCTGCATCAATACGATCCGCGTGCTTTCCGCCGACGCGGTGCAGAAGGCCAACTCCGGCCACCCCGGCCTGCCGATGGGCGCCGCGGCGCTGGCCTACGCCCTCTGGCAGAACCACCTGCGCCACAACCCGAAAGATCCCAACTGGCAGGGCCGCGACCGCTTCGTGCTCTCCGCTGGCCACGGCTCGATGCTGCTCTACAGCCTGCTCTACCTGACCGGCTACGACCTCTCGCTGGATGACATCAAGCAGTTCCGCCAGTGGCACTCGAAGACGCCCGGCCACCCCGAGTACGGCGACACGCCCGGCGTCGAGGTGACGACCGGGCCGCTCGGCCAGGGCTTCGCCAACGGCGTCGGCATGGCGATGGCGGCGAAGCACCTCGCCGCCGTCTACAACCGCCCCGGCCACGCGATCGTGGACGACTACATCTACGGCATCGTCTCCGACGGCGACCTGATGGAAGGGATCTCGCACGAGGCCGCTTCGCTCGCCGGCCATCTTGGCCTGGGCAACCTCATCTACCTGTTCGACGACAACCACGTGACGCTGGACGCCCCGGCCGACTGGTCGGTGAACGACGACCAGCCGAAGCGCTTCGAGGCCTACAACTGGCACGTGCAGTGCGTGGACGGCATGGATGCCGACGCCGTGGACGCGGCGATTCGCGCCGCGCAGGCGGTGAAGGACAAACCGTCGCTGATCGCCTGCCGCACGATCATCGGTTACGGGGCGCCGCACGTGCAGGGCACGAGCGAGGCGCACGGCAAGGCGCTGGGCGAGGACGAGCTGCGGCTCGCCAAGCAATTCTTCGGCTTCAACCCCGACGAGCATTTCGCCGTGCCCGCCGAGGCGCTGGCGCACATGCGCCGTGCCGTCGATCGCGGCGCGCAGCTGGAAGCCGAGTGGAACGAGAGGTTCGCCGCGTACGAGAAGGCCTTCCCCGAGTTGGCGGCGCAGTTCAAGCGCGTGATGGCGGGCGGGCTGCCGCGGGGCTGGGATGCGGATGTGCCGCTGTTCACGCCGGCCGACGGCGCCATGGCGACGCGCTCGGCGCAGGGTAAAGTGCTGAATGCGCTGGCGCCGAAGCTGCCGGAGCTGTTCGGCGGCTCGGCCGATCTCTCCGGCTCGACCGACACCGACATGAAGGGCATGGGCGTCTTCCAGAAGAGCAGCCTCGACGGGCGCAACATCTACTTCGGCGTGCGCGAGCACGCGATGGGCGCCGCGCTCAATGGCATGACGCTGCACGGCGGCGTGCGTCCCTTCGGCGCGACCTTCCTGGCCTTCTACGACTACATGCGCCCGCCCGTGCGCCTGGCCGCGCTGATGGGCATCCCCGCGACCTTCGTCTACACACACGACAGCATCGGCCTCGGTGAAGACGGCCCCACGCACCAGCCGGTCGAGCAGCTCGCCGGCCTGCGCTCGGTGCCGAACCTGGTGATGCTGCGCCCCGGAGACGCCAACGAGACGGCCGAGGCCTGGAAAGTCGCGCTGCAGCACAAAGACGGCCCCTGCGCGATCGTGCTGTCGCGGCAAAAACTGCCGATCATCGACCAGGCGCAGTATGGCAAGGCGAGCGGTGTGGCCAGGGGCGCCTACGTGCTGGCCGAGGCCGACGGCGGCCCGCCGCAGGTGATCCTGATCGCCACCGGCTCGGAGGTGCAGCTTGTCGTCGAGGCGCGCGCGAAGCTGGCGGCCGAGGGCATCCGCGCCCGCGCCGTCTCGATGCCGAGCTGGGCGCTGTTCGAGCGGCAGCCGCAGAGCTACCGCGACGAAGTCCTGCCGCCGCCGGTCACGGCCCGCGTCTCGATCGAGGCCGGCTCGCCGCAGGGCTGGCGCCGCTGGGTAGGCGACCGGGGCATCGTCATCGGCCTCGATCACTTCGGCGCCTCCGCGCCCGGCGAGATCGTGATGGCGCAGTTCGGCTTCACCGCCGACCACGTCGTCGCGGCCGCAAAGAGCCTGGTCCGCGCACCGTAGCGCGGCGGCGGCTACTGGAGGGCGCACTATCATGGCTGTGGAACAGGCATCTCCAACCAACTGCGCCCTTCGCGACGAGAGCCTCGACAGACGGCGCCCCGGTCTGTAGATCCAGAAGGAGCAAACCCGATGGCCGCGAAGAAACTGAACCCGCTGCAGCAGCTCGCCGTGCACGGGCAGGGCTTCTGGTACGACAACATCCGCCGCAAGTTTCTGCAAGACGGCACGCTCGCCGGCCTGCGCGACAACGACGGCCTGCGCGGCGTCACCGCCAATCCGACGATCTTCCAGCACGCGATCGCGGCGGGCGACGACTACGACGACCAGATCCGCGAAATGGCGCGCAAGGGCGCCGATCCGAACGCGATCTACGAGCGGCTCGCCACGGACGACGTGCGCACGGCCTGCGACATCCTGCGCCCCGTCTACGACGCGACGCACGGTGAGGACGGCTTCGTTTCGCTCGAAGTTGCGCCCGGCCTGGCGCGGGATACGGACGGCACGATCAAAGAGGTCAAGCGCTTCTGGCAGATCGTGAACCGGCCCAACCTGATGGTGAAGATTCCCGCCACGCGCGAGGGCGTGCCCGCGATCGAGCACTGCCTGACCGAGGGCATCAACATCAACATCACGCTGATCTTCGCCGTCGAACGCTACATCGACGTGGCCCGCGCCTATGTCCGCGCCCTGCGCCTGCGCGCCACGCGCGGCCAGCCCGTGGACCGCATCGCCTCCGTCGCCAGCTTCTTCGTCAGCCGCGTCGATACCAAGGTCGACAAGATGCTCGACGAGAAGATCGCGGCGGCGAAGGGCGAGCAGAAGCGCGAGCTGGAGGCGCTGAAAGGCAAGGCGGCGATCGCCAACGCCAAGATCGCCTACGAGGACTTCAAGAAGATCTTCTACGGCGACGAGTTCCGCGACCTGCGCGAGAAAGGCGCCCGCGTGCAGCGCCCGCTTTGGGCCAGCACCAGCACCAAGAACCCCGCCTATCGCGACGTGATGTACGTCGAAGACCTGATCGGCCGCGACACCGTGGACACGATGCCGCCACAGACGATCGATGCCTTCCGCGACCACGGCGTTGTCGCCGACACGCTCGATACGGGCCTGGCCGAGGCGCACGAGGCGATGCGCCGGCTGGCGCGGGCCGGCATCAGCATGACGCAGGTGACGCAGGAGCTGGAGGACGAGGGTGTCGCCTCGTTCTCCGCCTCGATCGACGAGCTGTTCGCCGGCATCGCCGCCAAGAGCGACGTGATGCGGGCAAACCTCGCGGCGCGGCAGTCGGCCTCGCTCGGCGCCTTCGAGAGGAAGGTCGATGGGGCGCTGGCCGCGGCCGAGAAGAGCGGCGCCGCGGGCCGCGTCTGGAAGAAGGACGCGACCTACTGGAAGCCGAACGCGAAGCCGGACGACCAGGAGCTCTCCGGCTGGCTCGGCTGGCTCACGGCGCCGGAAGCGGGGCTGAAGGCGCTGGACGATCTGAACAGCTTTGTGGAAGAGGTGCGGCAGGAAGGCTTCAGCGACGCCGTCGTGCTCGGCATGGGCGGCAGCAGCCTGGCGCCCCTCGTCTTCGCCGAAACGTTCGGCAAGCGCGAGGGCTATCCACGCCTGCATGTGCTGGACAGCACCGACCCGGCCAACGTGTTGGCGGTTCAGCAGACCGTGAACCTGCCGAAGACGCTGTTCATCGTCTCCAGCAAGTCCGGCAGCACAACGGAGCCCAACACCTTCCACGCCTACTTCTGGGAGCAGGTGAAGCGGGCCGGCGTGCAGGAGCCGGGTAAGCAGTTCGTGGCGATCACCGATCCGGGCAGTTCGCTCGAAGCGGCGGCGAAGCAGCAGGGTTTCCGCCGCGTCTTCTACGGCGACCCCGAGATCGGCGGGCGCTACTCGGCGCTCTCGCCCTTCGGCCTCGTGCCCGCGGCGCTGGCCGGCGTGGACGTGAAGACGCTGCTGGAGCGAGCGCACGTGATGGCCGAGGCCTGCGCGGGCGCCGCCGCCCCGAGCAACCCCGGCCTCTGGCTGGGCACGATCCTCGGCACGCTGGCGCAGAACGGCCACGACAAAGTCACGTTTCTCGCTTCACCGAAGCTCTCCAGCTTTGGCCTCTGGGGCGAGCAGCTCCTGGCCGAGAGCACGGGCAAGGAGGGCCGCGGCCTGATCCCGATCGCGACCGAAGCGCCGGGCAAGCCGGCGGACTACGGCGCCGATCGCCTCTTCGCCCTGATCGAGCTGAAGGGCAACCGCGATGCCGCGCTTGAGCGCAAGGTCAAGGCGCTCGAAGCGGCCGGCCAGCCGGTGGTGCGGCTCACGCTGAACGATGCGCTCGACCTGGGCGCGGAGATGTTCCGCTGGGAGTTCGCCACGGCCGTCGCCGGCTCGATCCTCGGCATCAACCCCTTCGACCAGCCGAACGTGCAGGAGAGCAAGGACAACACGAAGCGCCTGCTGGCCGAGTTCGAGACGAAGGGCAGCCTGACCGAGCCGGACCCGACGGCGCGGCGCGACGGTCTGGCGCTCACCGCCGGCACCAGCAACGGCGCGAGGGCCGGCGGCGCGAACGGCGCTTCGGGCGAGCACGCCTTTGCGGAGACGCTGGCCGGCTTCCTCAAGGGCGTGAAGCCGGGCGACTACCTGGCGATCATGGCCTATCTGCCCTACGACGAGGCGATCGAGCACGAGCTGCAGAAGCGGCGCATCGTCCTGCGCGACGCACTCAAAGTCGCGACGACGCTGGGCTACGGGCCGCGCTTCCTGCATTCCACCGGCCAGTTGCACAAGGGCGGGCCGAACAGCGGCGTCTTCGTGCAGATCACGGCGACGGCGAAGCGGGACGCGCCGGTGCCGGGCGAAAAGTACAGCTTCGCCGTGCTCGAAGCGGCGCAGGCGCTGGGCGACCTGCAATCGCTGGAGAAGCACGGCCGCCGCGCCCTGCGCCTGCACATCGACGGCGACGTGGTCAACGGTCTCGCCGCCCTCACCGAATCGCTGACAGCAGTGAAGTAGGCATTCTCCCAGCCGCCGGCCATGCGGCACAAACCACAGATCTCCCCCTCTCCATGAAATGGAGAGGGGGCCGGGGGGTGAGGCCACGATGCAACTGGGAATGGTCGGCCTGGGCCGGATGGGCTTCAACATGACGGAGCGGCTGATCCTCGGCGGGCACCAGCTCGTCGTCTACGACCGCAACCCGGACACGGTGAAGTCGGCCGTGGACAAGGGCGCCACGGGCGCGGGCTCGCTTGCCGAGCTGGTGAGCAAGCTCTCGCCGCCGCGCGCGGTCTGGATCATGGTGCCCGCCGGCGCGCCGGTGGATCAGACGATCGACGAGCTGTTGCCGCTGATGGCCGGGGACGACGTGATCATCGACGGCGGCAACTCGATGTACAAGGACACGAAGGCGCGAGGCGAACGCGTCTCCGCCGCCGGGCTGCACTACCAGGACTGCGGCACCAGCGGCGGCATCTGGGGCCTGGCGAACGGCTACTGCCTGATGATCGGCGGCGAGAAGCCGATCTACGACCGCATCGAGCCGATCTACAAGACGCTGGCGCCCGAGGACGGCTACGCCTACATGGGGCCGAGCGGCGCCGGCCACTTCGTCAAGATGGTGCACAACGGCATCGAGTACGGCATGCTCCAGGCCTACGGCGAGGGCTTCGAGATCATGCACGCCTCGGAGTACAGCCTCGACCTGCACCGCATCTCGCAGATCTGGCAGCACGGCAGCGTCGTGCGCTCCTGGCTGCTGGAGCTGGCCGAGCTGGCTTTCGCCGCCGAACCGGACCTGAAATCCGTGCGTGGTTATATCGACGACTCGGGCGAAGGCCGCTGGACGGTGCAGGAGGCGATCGACCGGAGCGTGCCCGCGCCGGTGATCACGCTCTCGCTGCTGGCGCGCTTCGCCTCGCGGCAAGACGAGTCGTTCGGGGCAAAAGTCATCGCCGCGCTGCGCAACGAGTTCGGTGGCCACGCGATTCATAGGGAATAGGGGGAGAGGAAATAGGAATAAGCAAATAGAAAATAGGGGCGCGTCGCTTCGTTCTCCTATCTCCTATTTCCTCGTTCCTATTTCCTCGTAACGACCGGCATGACGACACGCACCACCGAACGCCGGCCGCGCGGGTCGCGCGCCAATCCGCTGCGCGAGGGCTTGCAGCGCCAGCGCACCGCGCCGCCGGCGACGATGATCATCTTCGGCGCCTCCGGCGACCTGACCAAGCGCAAGCTGGTGCCGGCGCTCTACAACCTCGCGCTGGAGCACACGATCCCCGGCGAATTCACGGTCGTCGGCGTCTCACGCAGCACGCTGAGCGATCAACAGTTCCGTGGCGGCATGCGCGACGGCGTGGACCAGTTTTCGCGCACCGGCAAGGCGAAGCCCACCGTCTGGGACGGCTTCGCCCAGGGCCTCTACTACATCCCCGGCGACACCAGCGATCCGGGGACGTTCCACAAGCTCAAGACCGAGCTGGACACGCTCGACAAGCAGCGCGGCGCCAGCGGCAACCGCATCTTCTATCTCTCCACGCCGCCCGGCATCTTCGGCGAGATCATCGAAGGACTCGGCGCCGCCGGCCTCAACAAGCAGGACGAAGGCTTCTCGCGTATCATCATCGAGAAGCCGTTTGGCCGCGACTACGACACAGCGCGCGAGCTGAACGAAGAGATCGCCGGCTGCTTCGCCGAGAGCCAGGTCTACCGTATCGACCACTATCTCGGCAAAGAGACGGTGCAGAACCTGATGGTGCTGCGCTTCGCCAACGGCATCTTCGAGCCGGTCTGGAACCGGCGCTACATCGACCACGTGCAGGTCACGGTGGCCGAGAGTATCGGCATCGAGGGGCGCGGCGGTTACTACGAGACCTCCGGCGCCCTGCGCGACATGCTGCAAAACCACCTGATGCAGCTCATGACGCTGGTGGCGATGGAGCCGCCCGCCCGCATCGACGCCGACGGCGTGCGCGACGAGAAGGTCAAGGTGCTGCGCTCGATCCGGCCGCTCTGCAACGGCGGCAAGGTGCGCGACGTGGTGCGCGGCCAGTACGGCCCCGGCTGGGTTGAAGGCGCGCAGGCCGGAGGCTACCGCGAAGAGCAGGACGTTTCGGCCACCTCCGCGGTCGAGACCTACGTGGCGGCGCGGCTGTTCGTGGACAACTGGCGCTGGGCCGACGTGCCCTTCTATCTGCGCACGGGCAAGCGCATGCCGCGCCGCGTGAGCGAGATCGCGGTGCAGTTCAAGCAGGCGCCGCACCTCGCCTTCGCCAGCCAGGCGGTGACGCAGTTCCGGCCGAACGTGCTGGCGCTGCGCATCCAGCCGGACGAGGGCATGTCGCTGACGATCGGCGCCAAGGTGCCGGGCTCGCAGATGCAGATCCGCTCGGTGAACATGGACTTCTCCTACGGCGCCGGCTTCCTCGTCGACCCGCCGGAGGCGTACGAGCGGCTGCTGCTCGACTGCATGCTGGGCGACCAGACGCTGTTCAAGCGCCGAGACGAGGTCGAAGAGGGCTGGAAGATGTTCGATTGCGTGCTCGATGCCTGGGCGCAGGAAGAAGAGCCGCCGACCTTTCCCAACTACGACGCCGGCACCTGGGGGCCGCGCGACGCCGACCGCCTGATCGAGCGCGACGGCCGCCGCTGGCGCACGCCGTAGGGAGGAACGAGGAAATAGGATAGAGGAAGTAGAAAATAGGGTGCCAAGTTTCGCTATTTTCGACCGTCTACATGCTATCCCCTCGTTCCTTGTACAAAGAGGCAGTTTGTGACGACGAGTCAGACGACAATCTCCGCAGATGGCCGCGAGCCGGCGGACGAAGGCTTCTGGCAGACCGAGGCCAGCGACGTGCCCGGCATCGAGAAGGCGCTCGCCTCGCTGCGCAAGCAGTACGCCAGCCCCGCCGCCGCGAGCGAGGGCCAGGCCGGCACGCGCAACAGCGTCGCCAACCTGGTGATCTACACCGGCTCGGAGGAGGACGCGGCGCGGGCAACAGCGGTGATGACCGAGCTGGCGGGGCGGCATCCTTCGCGCACGATCCTGCTGATCGCCGACCTGGCGCCCGGCACGCCCGGTGTCCATGCCAGCGTCTCCGCCAGTTGCCGCCTCGGAGCCGGCCGGCGCATCTGCTACGAGGAGATCCGCCTGCGCGCCGCCGGCGCTTCCGGCCCGCACCTGCGCAGCATCGTCGATCCGCTGCTGATCTCCGATCTGCCGGTGTTCCTCTGGTGGACCGGCGATCCGCCCTTCAGGCACGACGCCTTTCTTGCGCTGGCCCGGCTCAGCAGCCGTGTGCTGATCGACTCGGGCAGCTTCCGTACGCCCGCCGCCACGCTGCAGCGGCTCGGCCGCTTCATGGAAGACGACACGATCGACGTGCCGGTGGGCGACCTCAACTGGAACCGCCTGGCTCCCTGGCGCGAGATCCTGGCGCAGCTCTGCGACCCGCCGACAGTGGGCGAGCTGTTGCCGCAGATCCGCCGCGTGCGCATTGAGCGCGCGACACGCGGCGAGAGCAACGAGGCGCCCACCGCGCAATCGTTGCTCCTGGCCGGCTGGCTGGCGTCGCGGCTCGATTGGGAGCCGGGGCGCGCGGCGGAAGAGACGTTCTCCGGCGCCTACCGCCTGCGCTTGCGCTCCGCCGCCCGGGACGTCGTGGTCGAGCTGCGCGGCGAATCTGCCCGCGACGCAAGGCCCGGCGACGTTCAGGGCACCTACATCGAGGCGGACAGCGGCGAGCATCGCGCGGCGATTGACATAACCTTAGCCGGGGAGCAGGAGCACGCCTTCACCAGCGTCAGTCTCGACGGCGCCAGGCCGAACGAACGCAGCGTGCGTTTCCCCGCGCCGGACGACGCCACCTTGCTCGGCGACGAGATCGACCGGCTCGACGCGGACCGCATCTTCGAAGAAGCCGCCGAGATGTCCGGTCGCCTGGCCGCCCTGCTGCCCGCGAACGCGGACGAGGGCCCGGCGTGAGCGAGCGCGAGCTGTGCCTCTTCGACACCCCGGCGGCGATGGCCGCGGCCGGCGGAGATCTGTTTGTGCGGCTTGCGGCCGAGGCGAGGGCGGCCGATCGGCCGTTCAGCGTCGCGCTCTCCGGCGGCTCGACGCCGCGGGCGATGTTCGCGTGGCTGGCGCAGCCGGATCAGCGCGATCAGGTAGATTGGGCCAGAGTCGAGGTCTTCTGGAGCGACGAGCGCGCCGTGCCGCCAGGCGATCCGCAGAGCAACTACGGCATGGCGAAGGCGGCGCTGCTCGACCACGTGCCCGTGCCCGCGGACCGGATTCACCGCATGCCGGCCGGGCAGACGCCGCTCGTCGCCGTGGCCGACGCCTACGCCGCCGAGATCCGCCATTCGCTCGGCGTCGGCCGGGCGCGCACGCCGCGCCTCGATCTGGTGATGCTCGGCATGGGGCCGGACGGGCACACGGCTTCGCTCTTTCCAGAGACTGCAGCCTTGGAAGACCGGCATCGCCTCGTCGCTGCCAACCACGTGCCGAAGCTCGGCGCCGAGCGGCTGACCTTCACGCCGAAGCTGATCAATGCCGCCGCGCACGTGCTCTTCTTGGTCGCCGGCGAAGACAAGGCCGCGGCGCTGCACGAGGTGCTGGAGGGCGAGCGCCGGCCGTCGCTCTATCCGGCGCAGCTCGTAGCGCCGGAGAACGGCACGCTGCACTGGTACGTGGACGGGGCCGCGGCGGCGCGGCTGGCAGGATGAGGAGGCCGCCCATGCCCCGTGTGCCGTACCGCGACCGCGACGCCGTGCCCGACGACATCGCCCAGATCATGGACCGGCAGCAGGCCGAGCGCGGCTACGTGCTCAATCTCTACCGTGCCCTCGCCAACTCGCCGGGGCTGCTGCGCGGCTTCGGCGGGCTCGGCGGCTACCTGCGCAACGGCTCGAAGCTCGATGCGGCGCTGCGCGAGCTGGCGATCCTCACGGTCGGGCGGCTGGCGAACGCGCCCTACGAGTTCGAGCACCACGTCGAGTGGGCGAGGAAGGCCGGGATCAGCGCCGAGCAGATCGCCGCACTGGGCGAGTGGGCCTGCTCGCCGCTGTTCGACGAGCGGCAGCGCGCGGTGATGCGCTATGCGTGGCAGGCGACGGAGCAGGTGCGCGTGGCCGACGAGGTGGCCGGGGCCGCCAAGCAGTTCCTGGACGACGAGCAGTTCACCGATCTCGTGGCCGTCGTCGCCTTCTACAACATGGTCGTGCGCGTGCTGGAACCGCTGCAGATCACGCTGGAAGCGGCGTTCCTGGCGAAGGCGCACTGAGCGAGCCGCGTTACTCCAGCACCAAATCGTCGCGGTGCACCACGGCGTCGCCGTAGCTGTAACCGAGCAGCGCCTCGATCGCATCGGAGCGTTTGCCACGGATCAATTCCACGTCCGCGCAGGCGTAGCGCGCCAGGCCCACGGCCAGGCGGCGGCCGTCGCGCCCGGCGATCTCGACCAGGTCGGCCGGCTGGAAGCTGCCCTCAGCGGCAATGACGCCGGCCGGCAGCAGGCTCTTGCCCGCCGCCAGCGCCCGCGCCGCGCCCACATCCACCACAATTCGTCCCTTCGGCGCCACCGCCGCGCGTATCCAGCGGCGACGGCTCTCCAGGTGGTCCACCGTGGCGGGAAAGAGCGTGCCGATGCCCTCGCCCGCCGCGAGACGCGGCAGCACGTCGGGTGCGTGGCCGTTGGCGATCACGACATCGACGCCAGAGGCGGTGGCCAGCTTGGCGGCCTGCAGCTTGGTGACCATGCCGCCGCGCGATCGCTCGCTGATCGCCTTACCGGCCATCGCCTCGGTCTCGCCGCTGATGTGCGGCACGACGGGCACAAGCGCCGCGTCGGCGTGCAGATGCGGGTCTTTGTCGTAGAGGCCGTCGATGTTGGTGAGGATGGCGAGCAGGCCGGCGTCGGTGAGGTTGGCAACGTAGGCCGAGAGGTTGTCGTTGTCGCCGATGCGCGCCTCGGCGATCTCGTCCGTGGCGACCACGTCGTTTTCGTTCACGATCGGGATGGCGCCGGCTTCGAGCAGGCCGAGCAAGGCGTTGCGCGCGTTGAGATAGCCGAGCCGGTCGAAGATGTCACGCCGCGTGAGCAGCGTCTGGCCGACGACCAGGTCGTGCCAGGCGAAGAGCGAGTCCCAGCTCTGCATGAGCTGCGTCTGGCCGATCGAGGCGAGCACCTGCTTGAAGGTCAGGTCGCGGCGGCTGCGCCGCTCGCCGCCCAGGCGGTGCTGCCCGGCCGCCACGGCGCCCGATGTGACGACGATCACCTCGGCGCCGCGCTGCACCAGCCGCGCCACCTGTCCGACCAGCGCGGCCATCATCTGCAGGTCGAGCCGGTCCGTGCCGCCGGTCAGCAGGTTCGTGCCGAACTTGGCCACGATGCGCCGGTAGCGCAGCGGCGCCTGCTCCTTCGCTCCGCCTTCGGCCGCGGATCGCTTCCCTGCGCTCTGCATCACGTATTACACGGCAACGGGACGGTTCGCCTGAAGATCACCTATTCCTTTTCCCCATTTCCCTATTCCCTCGAATGATACACTCGCGCCGATGCGACGCCCCATCGCCGCCGGCTACGTCAGCGCCTGGACCTCGATCGTCGGCGCCCTGGCCGGTACCCTGCGGGCGCTCGGCGCCGAGCATGCTCCCGCCGAAGTCGCCGTGCTCTCCGGCCACGCCTTCCGCTTTGCGTTGACGGCGGCGCCGGAGGGGAGGATCGGCGCCGGCGGGCCGAACGCCTTCGCTGCCGGGAGCGCCACGGCGCTGTATGAAGGGCTGGGCTGGCGGTTCAGCGCCTTCGAAGCCGCCGCGGACGATGCGGCGTATGCGGCGAACCGCGCCGAGGCGCTGCGGCTGCTGCGGCGCAGCCTTGACCATGGCCGCTCGGCAATCGCCTTCGGCCTGCACCTGCCCCAGTTCGGCATCGTGCGCGGCGCCCTGGGCGAGGACCTGATCGCCGGCACCGCCGTCAGCTCGCAGTACGGCGAACGCCTTCCCGCGGCACAGTGGCCGGCGCCCGGCCGCCCGCTGCCGATCCGCGTCTTCCTGCCGGAACGGCGGGTCAAGGTAGATCCTCGCGCGGCGCTGGCCCACGCGCTACGCTTCGCCGTCGCCTACGCGGGGCAGGGCGAAGCCGGCGCCGTTGTGGCCGAGGAACCGGTCGAGGCGGCCGGCCTTGCGGCGTACCGGCGCTGGCTCGCGATCCTGGAGAGCGATGCGCCGATCGCGGCGCATGGGCAGGCGTACTGCATCCAGGCGCTGCAGGAGGCGCGGGCACAGGCGTCGACGTACCTGGCCGGCGTTGCGTCGCGGTCGCCGGAGGCGAACGCCCTGGCGGCTGCCGTCGCCGCATACCAGCGTGAGCGCGTCGCGCTCTCGCAGCTCGCCACGCTCTTCCCCTACCCGAACGGCGGCGCGGCGGCGGCGCCGGGCATTCGTCGCGCGGCCGCCGGGTCCGTACGCCGGGCGCTGGCCGCGGAGGAAGAGGCGATCGCCGCGCTGGACGCGGCGACCACGTAGCGATTCCGCGCTATACCCGCGGCATGGTCAGCTCGGCGACGAGCAGCTCGATCGCCGCGTCCTCGTCCTGATCGCCGCGCTTGACCGCCAGATCGGCTTCGAGCAGGCGCTCGTAGATCGCCTCCAGCCGGCCGGGCGGGAAGCGCTGCGCCTGGTTGATCACGTTCGTCACGCGGAAATCGGGCACCTCGGCGCGGCGGGCAATCTCGGCGCGGGGGGCGCCGCGGCGCTGCAGATCGCGCGCAACCAACAGTTGCCGGTACTGCCGAGCCAGCATCGTCAAGAGATACGGCCCGGCGGCGCCGCCGTCGAGCAGCAGCCGCGCCAGGCGCAACGCCTCGCCGCCGCGGCCGGCGAGCACAGCGTCGCAGAGCTGGAAGACGGTGCCGCCTTCGGCCGTGTGGACCATCGCCGTCACGTCGCTCACCTCGATCGGGCGGCCGTGGGCGTAGAGCGCCAGCTTCTCCAGCTCCGAGTTGAGCTGCCAGAGGTTGGCGCCGACCGCTTCGGCCAGCGTGGCGGCGGCGCGCGCCGTGATCGGCGCCTGCACGGCGTGAGCGCGGGCCTGCACCCAGCGTTGCAGCTCCTCCTGACCAAGCAGCGGGAACTGGCGCAGCTCGGCGGCGTCGCGCAGCGCGGCCAGCAGCCAGGTGTCGGCGCGCAGCTCACCCTCGACCAGCACCAGCTCGGTGGTGGGCGGCAGGCGCCGCGCGTATTCGGGCAGCGCCGCCCAGGGTGAGCCGTCGCCGGCTGCCGGCTCCGCCGCACTTGCGCGGGCGCGCCCCGCTCGGCCCCGGCGTACGCGCCCTTCCTGCGCGCCAAGCAGCCCGTCGACCAGCACCAGGCGGTGTTCGGCCAGGAAGGGCACGGTGTCGCAGGCGGCGAACAGCTCATCGGGCTTCACGCTCTTGCCGTCGAAGAGGGCGGTGTTGGTGGCCAGCATGCCGTCGCCGTCGAGCGAGCGGCGCAGCGCCGCCAGCGCCTCGCCGCGCGAGAAAGTGTCGGGGCCGTAGAAGATCCGCAGCATCTCATCCCGGCAGTAGCGCCGGGTGCGCCCGGCTTGGATTCAGCGCCTTGCGATCATTCGAGGTCGAGCGCCCAGCCCAGCCAGCAGACGGCGAGCACCGCGGCGGCGATCGCCGCGCCCGGCCAAAGCGTGCCGGCGAAGAAGAGGCCGGGGCCGCGGCTGCCGGCGGCGCTGATCAGGTGCCAGGCGCCGCTGCCCAGCGCCGTGAGCAGCGCGATCAGCCAGATCCACCACGGCGGCGGCGCGACGTACCACCACGGCTTCGGCACGGCCGGCTGCTGGTGCTCGGACACGATCGTTTTCCTCGCCGCGGCCGCGAGCCACGGCGCGCCGCCGGGCCGGCGCGGTTCGCCGATTGAACACCCTCGCCCATTCTACCGTTGCGGCGGACTGGCGCCAGCGCGGCGGCAGTCCTGCTGCGCTTGAGCGGACTCGTATACTGGTGGGCGCGACGGGTGCGCGGCGGCAGCCGCGGGAGGGAGCAGGCCGTGAAAGTCGTGATCAATCTCGATCTGTGCGAAGGGAACGCCCGCTGCCAGGAGGCCGCGCCGCAGGTGTTCGAACTGGGCGAGGACGACCGCGCCCATCTACTGGTCGCGGAGCCGGACGAGTCGCAGCGCGCCGGCGTAGAACGCGCCGTGCGTCTCTGCCCCCGCCAGGCGATCACGATCGTGGAGGAGAAGTAGGGCGCTTACTGCCGGAGCGCGCGGGCCACGACGCGGACCGCCGCTGATTAGACCCTGTTCGGCGCGGGTTCTATCATCGAGGGCAGGGCGTTGACATAGCCTCGTCCGGCGGGAGTCTCGTGCGCCGTTCGCCGCTCGCGGTCGTCTATCTGACCGTCTTCATCGATCTGCTGGGCTTCAGCATCATCCTGCCGCTGCTGCCCTTCTACGCCGAGCATTACGGCGCCACCGGCGTCTGGGTGGGGGCGCTGCTCTCGGCCTACTCCGCCGTCCAGTTCGTCAGCGCGCCGATCCTGGGCCGCGTCTCCGATCGCGTCGGCCGGAGGCCCGTGCTGCTGGCGAGCCTGGCCGGCTCGGCGGCCTCGCTGGCGCTCACGGGCGCGGCGCACTCGCTCTGGCTGCTGCTGGCCGGCCGGGCGCTGGCTGGGCTGTTCGGCGGCAGCATCGCCACCGGCCAGGCCTACGTCGCCGACGTCACCAAACCGGCGGACCGCGCGAAGTACATGGGCCTGCTGGGCGCCTGCATCGGCCTGGGCTTCGTCTTCGGCCCGGCGATCGGCGCCGGGCTCAGCCCGCTGGGCTTCGGCGCGGCGGCCTTCTTCGCCGCCGGGCTGGCGGCGTTCAACTTCGGCTTCGCCTGGTTCAGGCTGCCCGAGTCGCGGCCGGCGGCCCCCATCCCGCGGGGTATCTCTGGGCCGCGAATGCCAGGGGAAGGGGAGACCAATCCGCGGGGCATCGGGGCTGTTGGCGCGGTCCGGCGGTGGCGGCGTGGTCGACTCGGGGCGCTGCGCCGACCGGCGCTTGGGCGCTATCTGGCCGCGATCTTTCTCACCAACTTCGCCTTTGTGGGGTTGGAGGCGACGTTTGCGCTGTTCAGCGAGAAGCAGTGGGGACTCGACGCCGCGGGCTTCGCGCTGCTCTTCACCTACATCGGCGTGATCGTGATCGTGGTGCAGGGCGGGCTGATCGGCCGCCTGCGCCGCCGGCACAGCGAGGGTACGCTGGCGACGGCCGGCGCCGGGCTGCTGGCGCTGATGCTCCTGCTGCTGGCGGTAACACCGAACCTGGCGTTCGGCCTGCTGGTGCTGACCGGCCTCGGCCTGGGCCAGGGGTTGGTTTCTCCGATGCTCTCCACGCTGATCTCACACGCCGCCGGCGCCGACGAGCAGGGCGGCACGCTGGGGCTGGGCCAATCGTTCGCCGCGGCGGCCCGCGCCGTCGGCCCACTGGCGGCGGGCGGTCTCTACGACCTGACGCGCTCGCTGCCCTATCTCGTCGGCGCGGCGCTGACGCTGGGCGCGGCGCTGTTGCTCTCGCAGGCAGCGGTCGCGGCTCGTGCGCGCGACGCGGCGGCCCCGATCGGCGTGCAGGTCGAAGCCGGGCCCCCATCCCCCGAGATCTCCCTTGACCGCCGATAACAGGGAAAAGGGAGATTTCGGCATGGGCGCTTGGGGCCGAGGGCGATCTGCACGCCTCCCCGGCTCCATGTCGAAGCTCCCCTCGCCCAGGATTGGGACCGTGAGCTTGACCGGGGGTGAGGGCCGAAAGGCTGGGGCCACACGCCTACGCAGGTTCGCGTTCCCGTACTGCCGGCTCCGGCACGAAGCGGCGGCGGCCGTCGGACTCTTGCAGGCGGCCGGCGCCGGGGAAGGGCGCATGCACACTGACGATCAGCCAGCGCTCGCGCAGGGCGCGGTCGAACAGCGCCTTCTTCGTCGCAAGCGTCAGCAGCGGCAGCACGTCGTAGGCGGGGATCCAGGCGGTGCGCTCGATCTGCGCCGCGTGCTGCACCAGGTCGCCGATGTAGATCGCCGTCTCGCCGCCGGAGGCGATGGCGACGCTGCAGTGATCGGCCGTGTGGCCCGGCGTGGGCAGCAGCGTGATCTCCGGCGTGATCATGTGCTCGCCCTCCACCAGCTCGAGCCGGCCGGCCTCGGCCAGCGGCGCGTAGTTGTCAAGCAGGTAGGCGCCGCGCGTGCGCTCGTTCGGGTGCGTCGCCGCCTCGTACTCGCCGCGCTGGATGTGATAGGTCGCGTTCGGGAAGGTCGGCAGCGCGCGGCCGTGCACGTTCGCCGTGTTCCAGCCGCAGTGGTCGAAGTGCAGGTGCGTGTTGATCACGACGTCGACGTCTTCCGGCTGCACGCCCATGCCGCGCAGCCGGCGCAGCAGGTGGCCGTAGTCGCCGGGAAAGTGGCGCGTGCGCTGCGTCTCGTTCAGCTTGGCGCCGATCCCCGTATCGACCAGCACCAGCTTGCCTTGCGAGCGCAGCAGCAGGCAGTTGAGCGCCAGCGGCGTCAGGTTGCGCGCGTCCGGCGCGCCGATCACCGGCTCCCACAGCGTGCGCGGCACCACGCCCATGATCACGCCCGCGTCCTGCATGAAGACGCCATCGCTGACGATCGCCAGCTCGACGCCGCCGAGGCGAAACCGCGCCGGGCGTTCCTGATCCATCGTTTCTGCTCCCGGACGGCCGCCGGGTTATGGTCCACCTGCGGAACCAATCGCGTTGCCGGCCGCAAATTGCTGGTTGGTATTGGTTGGTATAATGGAGCATCGACGGCGTTACGGGGAGGGCCGCGCGGTGACGCGACCGCCTGCCTGTAACCGTTTTGTATCCTATCGATCGCTTCGGAAGGGCGGGGAACGAGAGGAGTCCGGGGAATGGGAGAGCCGTACGCCTACTTGCGTAAGCAGATCGTGCCGCTGGCCGAGGCGAAGATCGGCGTGATGACGCACGCCTTCAACTACGGCACGGCCTGCTTCGAGGGCATCCGCGGCAACTGGAACGCCGCGCATGAACAGCTCTACCTGTTCCGCGTACGCGATCACTTCCGCCGCCTGCGCGACAGCGCCAAGATCCTGCACATGGAGCTGCCCTACACGGAGGAGGAGCTGGCGGAGATCACGCTCGAGCTCTGCCGCCGCGGAAACTGGCGCGAAGATGTCTACATCCGTCCGATGGTCTACAAGTCGGGCGAGGTCGTCGGCGTGCGCCTGCACAACCTCGAGGACGACCTGCTGATCTTCGTCACCACGCTGGGCGCCTATCTCGACTTCGATGCGGGCGTGCACTGCGGCACCTCGTCCTGGCGGCGCGTAGACGACCTCGGCATTCCCGCGCGGGCCAAGGTCACCGGCATCTACGTCAACTCGGCGCTCGCCAAGACCGAGGCGAACACGAACGGCTTCGATGAGGCGATCATGCTCACGCACGACGGCCACGTCTCCGAAGGCAGCGGCGAGAATATCTTCATGATCCGCGACGGCGTGCTGATCACGCCGCCGTCCTCGGACAACATCCTGCTCGGCATCACGCGCAACACGGTGATAACCCTGGCGCAGCAGGAGTGGAGCCTGCCCGTGGTGGAACGGTCGATCGACCGTTCCGAGCTGTACGTGGCCGACGAAGTCTTCATGACCGGCACGGCGGCGCACGTCTCGCCGATCATCAAGATCGACCACCGGCCGATCGGCGACGGCCAGGTCGGCACGATCACCAAGAAGATCCAGCAGCTCTACTTCGAGGCGGCGAAGGGCAACGTCGAGCGCTACGTGAGCTGGGTCACGCCCGTGAACGTGAAGGCGCCCCAGCCGAGCGCGGCGGTGCGCTCGTGATCTTCCAGCCGCCGCGCAGCCGCGGCGCCGCCATCGCCCTGCTGTTAGCCGCGCTGGCGGCGGCGCTGGGCATCGCCCTGCTGGTACGCGGCCTCACGCTGCATGTGACCTTCGGACAGTTGCTCTGCTACACCTTTGCGGCGGTGCTGCTGGCGCTGGCGGCGCTGCTGGGCTACTGGGGCTGGGCGGGCGCCATGCTGCGCTACGAGCTGCGCGGCGGCGCGCTTTCGATCCACTGGGGACTGGTCGAGCACGTCGTGCCGCTGGCCTCGATCGAGCGCGTGGTGCTGGGCCGCCACCTGCCGCTGCCCGCGGTCGACGGCCTGCGCCTGCCGGGGCTGCTGATCGGCCGCGCCGCGGTCAGCAGGGTGGGCGCAGCCACGGTGTACGCACGCGGCAACTCGCCCGAGCAGATGGTCTATCTCGTAGCCTCCGCCGGCGCCGTCGGCCTGAGCCTGAGCGACGCGCAGCCGTTCGTACGGGCGCTGCAGCAGGCGCAGGCCGAGCAGGACAGCACGGCGGTTGCCCCCGGACTGCGCCGTGACGGCGTCGCGCGCTTCGGCGGCCTACTCGCCGACGCACGGGCGCGGCTGCTGACTGGAGCGGCGCTGCTGCTCGCCTGGCTGAGCGCGGCGGTGGTCTACGCGCGCTACCAGGGCCGGCCGGCCGCGCTCACGCTGCACTTCCCGCCGACCGAGCCGGCGCACCTGGCATCGCGCGCCGAACTGCTGCACATCCCCGAGAGCGCGATCGCCTGGTGCGCGGCCGCGCTGCTGCTGGCGCTGTTCCTCGTCGGCCGGGCGCGCCCGGCGGCGTTCATGCTGCTGACCGGCGCCGTGATCGGCGGCGCGATCTTCCTCATCGCCGCCCTCGGCGCTGTCGGCTAGCGCGTGGCCTCACCCCCCGCCCCTCTCCATGGAATGGAGAGGGGGGCTACGGCCTGCGCCCTCGATCCCCTGGAATGGAGAGGGGGGCTACGGCCTGCGCCCTCTATTCCCTATTCCCTGTTCCCTGTCCCCTACAAGTCCCCCCAGTCGCGCGCGTCCATGTACTGCGCCCAGCGACCGTAGAAGCCACGCTGCGCCTGCTCGCTGAAGGCGGGCGAGAGGCGGCCGGGCAGCGGGCCGTTCGTGTATTCGTGGCCCATGCCCATCTGGTAGTTGTAGGGCAGGCGCCGCGCGATCGTGCCGCGGCTGGCCGCCGTCGCGTAGTTCCAATTCTCCATGTCGTCCTGCTCGGTCAGGCCGGCAGGACCGGAGTAGCGAATGTAGTAGTGCCGCAGCACGTCCTTGACCTCCTGCGGCGCGTCCTTGTCCACCAGGAACCAGCGCCAGCCCTCGCACCTGGTCGCGGCGCGCGGGTGCCAGATGCCGATGCTGCGCGGCTGGCGGGCGAGATAGGTCATGTTGGGGAAGACGGTGCCGACGCTGCCGAGAATGCGCGCCGCCTCGCCCAGTCGACGCTGCCGCTCCTCGTAGCAGTGGCGCATGTACTCCTCGACAATCGGCGTGTCCTGGTAGGTCGCCGTGTAGGGCACGTCCGTCTGCTGCTGGTAGACGAGACAGCTATGGCCGAACTCCGGGAACGAGGCCTGGTAGCGTTTCGTCGCCTCCCACTCGCTGTCACGCCGGCCCTTGCCGCTGGGGCCGATGCCGACCACGTCCACCGAGCGGTGGCTGATGTTGTGGTAGGCGTCGCCGGCGAAGTTCTCCGCGGCGAACTTCCAGTTGCAGGGGATCTGCCACTTCTGCACGCCGCCCAGCACCTCGGAGCCGCCCTCGCGCCCGTCGCGGCCGTCGAGCAACTGGTCGAGATACAGCTTGTAGCCGCCGATGTACTCGAGGAACGGCGGCGCGTCCTTCGCCCAGGTCGCCCAGATCGTGCCCTTGTAGTTCGCCATCTGCGGCACCTGCACGAGGCCCCACTTGGACTTGTCCAGCTCGGAATAGTAGGCGTCGCGGAAGTGCGGCACGCCGATCAGCTCGCCGGGCGTACTGACGAGCTGGCCGTCGACGCCGAAGCTCCAGCCGTGGTAGGGGCAGGTGAAGCTGCCGGTGTTGCCCTCGTCGTAGCGGCAGACCTTCATGCCGCGGTGCGTGCAGGTATTGAGCAGCACGTGGATCGACAGGTCGGAGTCGCGTGTGAGGATCACGCTCTCCTCGCCCATGCAGGAGACGAAATAGTCGCCGGCGTTGGGGATCTGGCTCTCGTGGCCGACGAACAGCCAGGCGCGGGCGAAGATCTGCTCCTGCTCCTGCCGGTAAATCTCGTCGGAGACAAAGATCTCGCGGGCGACGGTGCCCTCGTCCATATTGATGAAGCGTGCCGCCGGGTTGCGCCGGAAGTCGAGCGCCATCGGTCCACCTCAGCCTCGGTTCGTTGACAGCTATCAGGTGACAGGCGACGGGTGATCGGTCACAGTATAGGCCGACGGGCGGTGGCAGTTGGCGCGAGGCGCGCCGGACAGGGTCCGGCGGGGAAGGTCGAGGAGGCTTGGCGATGGCGACCACGGCGAAGAGCGGCACGGCAGAGCTGGCGGCGCGCATGGCGGAGGCGGCGGCGAATCTGCTCGCCGCGCTCTCGTCCGAACAGCGGGCGAAGGCGGCCTTCGGCTTTCCCGACGAAGAGGAGCGTCGGCGCTGGTACTACACGCCGACCGATCACGGCGGCCTGACGCTGGGAGCGATGACGCCGGCGCAGCAGCAGCAGACGCTGCGGCTGGTGGCGAGCGGCCTCAGCGTGCCGGGCTACAACGTGGCCAGCACGATCATCGGCCTGGAGAACGTGCTGGACCAGAGCGAAGGCTGGCGCGTGCGCTTCATGCGCGACCGCGACCCCAACGGCCGCGGGCGCGACCCGCTGCTGTACTACATCAGCATCTTCGGTGAGCCCGGCGGCACGGCGGCCTGGGGCTGGCGCTTCGGCGGCCATCACATCTCCCTGCATTACACCGTCGTGGACGGCGGCATCGTCGCGACGCTGCCCAGCTTCTTCGGCGCCAACCCGGCCGAGGCGCCGCTGGTCGGCCCCGGCACGCTGCGCCCGCTCGCCGGCGAGGAAGACCTGGGGCGCGAGCTGCTGCACGCGCTCGACGCCGAGCAGCGCGCCGTCGCGGTGATCGCGCCCGCGGCGCCCTGGGATCTCGTCATCGGCAACCGGCCCACGGTGGCAGAGGGCATGACGCCGCCGCTGGGCTGGGAGATCTTCCGCGAGCAGTACGACGATGCGGGAATGGAGGAGCGCCGCCGCCGGCACGAGCGCACGATCGCGGCGCTGGGCGTCACCGCCGAGCAGATCGAGGCGTTCCGCTACTCGAAGACGGCGAAGGGGCTGCCGGCCGCGCGCATGAACGCGGCCCAGAAGCAGCTGCTGGCCGCGCTGCTGCACCAGTACACGGACCGCATGCCCGAGGAGATCGCGGCGCGCGAGCGCGAGCGCGTGAGCGGCGTGCTCGATCAGGTGTCGTTCGCCTGGGCGGGCGGAGCGGAGCGGCGGCAGCCGCACTACTACCGGCTGCAGGGTCCGCGCCTGCTGGTGGAGTACGACAACACGCAGGACGGCGCCAACCACATCCACTCGGTCTGGCGCGACCCGGAGGGCGACTTCGGCGCCGACCTGCTGGCGCAGCACTACGCCGTGTCGCACTGAGGCGCGTGCCCTCACCCCCTGCCCCCTCTCCCAATGCTGGGAGAGGGGGTGCTGCACGGTATGGAGGTTGGGGACGTGGCTGATTCGGCGAGCAGGCGCCTGCGCGAGCTGTTGGCCGGGCCGGAGATCGTGCAGGCGCCGGGGGCCTACGACGCGCTCAGCGCCCGTATCGTCGAGGCGGCGGGCTTTCCCGTCGTCTACATGACGGGCTTCGGCAGCTCGGCGGGGCTTTTGGGCCGGCCCGACGTGGGCCTGCTCTCCGCCGCCGAGATGGTGGAGAACGCCCGCCGCATGGCCGCCGCCATCTCCGTGCCGCTGATCGCCGACGCCGACACCGGCTACGGCAACCCGCTCAACGTGATGCGCACGGTGGAGCTGTACGAGGCGGCGGGGGTGGCCGGCCTGCACATCGAGGACCAGGTGGCGCCGAAGAAGTGCGGGCACATGGAAGGCAAGCAGGTGGTGCCCGCCGAGGAGATGGCGCAGAAGCTGCGCGCCGCCGTGCACGCCCGCCGCGACCCGGATTTCCTGATCATCGCCCGCACCGACGCCCGCGCCGTGCTGGGCCTCGACGAGGCGCTGCGCCGCGGCCGCCTGTACGCCGAAGCCGGCGCGGACATGCTCTTCATCGAGGCGCCGGAGAACGAGGCCGAGTGCCGCGCCGTGGGCGAGGCGTTCGCCGGCGGGCCGCCGCTGCTGTTTAACTGGGCGGACAGCGGCAAGACGCCGCCGCTGCCGCTGGCGCAGATCCAGTCCTTCGGCTACAAGCTGGTGATCTACCCGATCAGCGCGTTGCTGGCGGCCACGCGGGCGATGCAGCGTGTGGTGGAAACGATCAAGCGCACGGGCACGCCCGCGTCCTTCAACGGCGAGATGCTGACCTTTCCCCAGTTCAACGAGTTCATCGGCCTGCCCGCCGTGCGCGAGCTGGAGCGCGAGTTCGTGGAGCGGGCGTAGAACGGGTTCGCGGCGGGCGGCGCGACGATGGCCGCGCCTTTCCCGGCGTTTCAGTGCCGGGAGAGGCGCGGGAAAGTCCGGCGTCTCGAAGAGGCGGGCCGCGCCTACCTTTCGATCGGCAGGCCGACGCCGTTGCCCCACTCGGTCCAGCTGCCGTCGTAGTTGCGCACCTGCGGGTAGCCCAGAAGCTCGTGCAGCACGAACCAGGTGTGGCTGCTCCGCTCACCGATGCGGCAGTAGGCGATCACATCCTTCTCCGGCGTCACGCCCTGGCCGCCGTAGATTTCGCGCAGCGCCGCGGCGCCCTTGAAGGTCGCCGTATCGGGATCGGCCGCCTTCGCCCAGGGGATGCTCTCGGCGCCGGGGATATGGCCGCCGCGCAGCGTGCCTTCCTGCGGATAGTCTGCCATGTGCATCAGCTCGCCCGAATACTCGCCCGGCGAGCGCACGTCCACCAGCGCTTTGCCGGCGCCCAGCTTCGGGTTCTCCCGCCCGCCGATGTGGGCGAGCACGTCGTCGCGGAAGGCGCGGATCGCAGGGTTCGGCCTGCCGGCCTTGTAGCCGCTGCTGCTGAAAGACGGCACCTCCTTCGTCAGCTCGCGCCCCTCGTCGATCCACTTCTTGCGACCGCCGTCCATGACCTTCACGTTGTCATGCCCGTTGAGCTTGAAGATCCAGTAGGCGTAGCAAGCCCACCAGTTGTTGCGGTCGCCGTAGAAGACGACGGTCGTGTCGTTCTTCACGCCGATCTGGTCCATCAGCCGCGCGAACGCCTCCGATCCGATGAAGTCGCGCCGCACCGGCTGGTTCAGATGCTGCTGCCAATCCACCTTCACCGCGTTGGGAATGTGGCCGGTGTCGTACAGCAGCACGTCCTCGTTGACCTCCACGATGCGCACGTTGGCATCGCGGAGGTGCTGCGCCACCCAGTCGGTGGAAACCAGCACCTCCGGATGGGCGTAGCCCCGCTGCTCGATCGGGGTGACCGTTTGCTGTGTCATGACGCTGCCCTCCTTCGGACCCACTATCGCTGAAACTATGCACGCTGTCAGGCGGAAAAGTACTCAATCGTGGCGAGATGGACGGGCGGCGGTACTCACGCGGCGCGGCGACATTCAGGCGAGGCCGTGGCGGATGGCGTAGGCGATCGCCTCGGCGCGGCCGCGTGCGCCGATGCGCGTGTAAATGCGGAAGAGGTGATTCTCGACCGTGCGCTCGCTCAGCACCAGCTCCTGTGCGATCTCTTTGCTGGTGCGCCCGCCGCTGGCGAGGCGCAGCACCTCCAGCTCGCGCCGCGTGAGCCGGGCGCCGGGTCCGCAGGGCGGCGCGCCGGCCGGCGCGTTCGAGACGCCGCGCCCCGCGCTTTCCGGCCGGCCGGATGATGCGGCCGGGGCAGCCGTGATCCCTGTGTCGCGACCGTCGGGCGAAAGCGCGAGGGCCACGGCTTCATCGGCGGTCATGGTGCTGCCCTCGGCCCAGGCGGCCTCGAACGCTTCCGCGCCCAGCGCCATGCGCAGGTCAGCCGCCCGGCGATCTACCTCCATCGAGATCGGCTCAACACGGGCGGAGCCCGTGGCCGCCAGCAGCGCCGCCGAGGCGCCGAAGAGCCGCGCGGCCCGCTCGCCCTGCTGCTTGCCGTACGCCGCGAGGCCGAAGACGGCGATGCCGTGCGCCAGCACGAGATGCAGACCGTTCGCCTGGCAAAGCAGCACGCCTTCGGTGGTGGCGGCTCGCGCCTCGACGTCTTCGGCGAGCGCCAGCAGCACCCAGCCGAGGTTGACGAGCGCCAGGCTGAGCCAGCGCATCTGGCCGCCGGCACGGCTGAGCTCCACGCAGTCACGAAAGCAACGGGCCGCGAGTTCGTGATGGCCGGCAACCTTCTCCAGCACGCCGCGGTTGTTCAGCGCCATCGGCAGGCCAGCGGGGTCGCCGAGCTCGCGGCAGAGAGCCTCGCACTCCGCGAACAGCGCGCGAGCGGCGGCCACATCGTCTTCCGCGAAGGCGACGATGCCCAGACTGCTCAGCGTGCGCGCCGTGCCCTGTGCGTCGGCGAGTTCGCGATACAGCAGCAGGCTCTGCTCGAACTGGGCGCGGGCGGTTGGCACATCGCCCTCGCGCAGCGCGAGCGCGCCCAGCTGCGCACGGGCGCGAGCGAGGATCCGCCTATCTTCGCTCGGCTCGCCGGCGAGCGCTGCTTCCACCCAGGCGCGGTCCTCCTTGTACTCACCGCGCATCTCCCAGTAGCGGTCGAGCGCGATCACCAGGCCAAGGGCCAGCGTTCCGGCATCGGCCGCGTCGGTGGCGTAGGCGAAGGCCGCCCGCAGGTTGTCGTATTCGCGCGCGATCCGCGCCAGCCACAACGCCTGCTCGGAGCCGTCGAGCGCCATCCTCCCGGTCTCGGCGAACTGCAGGTAGTAGCGGGCATGTCCGCTGCGCGTCGCCTTCAACTCGCCCGCGCGTTCGAGCTGCTCAAGGGCAAACGCGCGGATCAGCTCCAGCATGCCCAGGCGCACCTCTCCGTCGGCCAGTTCCGTGCGTTGCAACAGGCTGGCGCCGATCAGGGCAGAGATACCCTCCAGCACGTCGCCGTCCACGTCGGCGGCCACCGCCTCGGCCGCCTCGAGCGTGCAGCCGCCCACGAAGACGCCCAGCCGGCGGAAGAGCGCCTGCTCCCGAGCGGAGAGCAGATCGTAGCTCCAGCCGATCGCCCGGCGTAACGTCTGCTGGCGTTCAGGCAGGTCGCGGGCGCCCGCGCCGAGCAGCGAGAGGGCGCCGTCACCGGCCGGACCCGCCGCCTCAGACGACGCCTTCAGCCGTTCCAGCAGGCTCTGCGGCGAGAGCACGGCGATCCTGGCGGCGGCCAGCTCGATCGCCAGCGGCACCCCGTCCAGGCGGCGGCAGATCGCCGCGACGGCTTCAGCGCTGTCCGCCGTCAGCGCGAACTCGGGCCGCACGGCGCGGGCGCGTTCCATGAACAGCGCCACGGCCGGCGCCGAGCCGACCACCGCGACGTCCGCGGCATGCTGCCGGTCGGGCAGGCCGAGGGGCAGCACCGGCAGTTGCTGCTCCCAGCGCAGCCGCAGCGCGGCGCGGCTCGTCGTCAGCAGGGTCAGTCGCGGACAGGCTGCCAGCAGATCGGCAAGCGCCGGTGCGGCGCCGAGCAACTGTTCGAAGTTGTCGAGCACGAGTAAGACGTGCTGGCCGCCCAGGAACGCGGCCAGGCGCTCGGTTCGGGGTTTGTGCCCGTCGCGCACGCCCAGCGCCTGAGCGATGGCGGGCAGGGCAAGCGCTGGGTCAGTGACCGGCGCGAGGGCGATGAAGCGCACGTCGTCGAAGGCGTCGCGCAGCGCCTCGGCCACGGCCAGCGCCAGGCGCGTCTTGCCGACACCCGCGGGGCCGGTGAGCGTGACGAGCCGCACCCCGCTCTCCGTGAGGTGCCGGCAGACGACCGCCAGCTCCGCCTCGCGCCCGATCAGCGCGTTCGGCGCGGAGGGCAGCGGCGCGGCTCCGCGTCGTGAGCGCTGCACTCGCCCGCGCATGGCAGATGGTTCTGGCATCGGTCTGGCTCGTGCCATTCCCACTCGAACGATGCGGATCATTGTAACAGGCGTGGCTGCACGCCATTCCTCCGGTCGTGGCGCTCTTGCCCCTCTCGGGCCCGGATCGCGCGGGCGCGATTGCGAAAGCCGGCGAAAGGGACGGATGGGAAGGCCGGAAGGCGCGGCGTCGATCGACGGCCGAGGCGCGATAGACCGTCGCGGGCGCCCTATCGGGGACGCCATAGGGTACGAGTCCTCTTCGCCTGCGCAGACCTGCACACGCCGCCCGCGCGGAGCCGCCACGAGGAGTAGGAAACGGCGCTCGCGGCGGCATTCCTATCGCTGCTATAGGCTGCTTCAATCACCAGGCGACCGTGGCGCACTGTACAGTAATAGCTACATCGTGGGACGTACCACTGCGGTGACCTCGCCACCGGCGGCGGTCCACGAGGCGGACGGTGAAGGCGGTGGCCTTCGACCAGCACGGCGGCTTCGCGGCGCTGAGGGTGCAGAGCGTGACCGAGTCAGCGCCCGGCCTGCTCAAGGTCCGCGTGAGCCGGAGTAGCGCCGCCAGGTTCTATGCCAGCTATTGATGCTGTCGATAGCAGGAGTGCGTTTTCGCGCGTACACGTGAAGTATTGCTGGACTGGATCGCGATCGGCAGCCGCGCAGGCTCAGGGAATCCCGTGGCCACGCCGCGGCGGGAACCCGAGCCGGTCTAGAAACCATCTGTCAGCTGTCATCTGAAATGCGTAATGACCGCGAGGGGAAACGATGACAACGATCACAGCCAGGGACCTGTATCCGCTTGGCGAGGCGCCGCCGCTGGGCTGCGTGCCGACGACGATGCACGCGCAACTGATTCGGCCGGAGCGGTACGGCCTGCCGCGCACCGCCTTCCGGCACGAGGTCATTGATACCCCCGGCATCGGTCCCGACGACGCGCTCGTCTACGTGATGGCGGCGGGGGTGAACTACAACAACGTCTGGGCCGCGCTGGGCGTCCCGGTCGACGTGATCGCTGCCCGGCGCAAGGCGGGCGAGCCGGAGAACTTCCACATCGGCGGCTCGGACGCCTCGGGCATTGTCTACGCCGTCGGTGAGAACGTCACCAACGTGCGGGTTGGCGACGAGGTCGTGATCCACTGCGGCCAGTGGGATGTCCACGCGCCCGAGGTGCTGAGCGGCAAGGATCCGATGTTCAGCCCCTCGTTCCGCATCTGGGGCTATGAGACGAACTGGGGCTCGTTTGCGCAGTTCACCAAAGTCCAGGCGCACCAGTGCATGCGGAAGGCGCCGCACCTGACCTGGGAGGAGGCGGCCGCGCCCACGCTCGTCGGCGCCACCGCCTACCGCATGCTGTTTGGCTGCCCGCCGCACGATGTGCAGCCCGGCGATGCTGTGCTGGTCTGGGGCGGGGCCGGCGGTCTCGGCTCGATGGCGATCCAGCTCACCGCGCTCAAGGGCGCCAGACCGATCGCCGTCGTCTCCAACGAGTCGAAGTTTGCGTTCTGTGAGCGCCTGGGCGCCGTTGGCAGTATCAACCGCACGCAGTTCTCGCACTGGGGCCGACTGCCGGACTGGACCGACACCGAGGCAATGGCGGCCTTCACCAACGGCGCTCGCGCCTTCGGCAAGGCGATCTGGGACATTCTGGGCGAACGGCGCAGCCCGCGCATCGTCTTCGAGCATCCCGGTGAGGGCACGATCCCGACCTCGATCTTCGTCTGCGATACCGGCGGCATGGTGGTGATCTGCGCCGGCACCACGGGCTACAACGCCGACGTCGACCTGCGCTACCTGTGGATGCGGCAGAAGCGGCTGCAAGGCTCGCACTTCGCCAACGACGAGCAGGCGAACGCGTTCAACGACCTCGTCCTGCAGGGGAAGGTCGATCCCTGCCTGTCGCGGGTCTTCTCCTTCGACGAGACCGGCGAGTGCCACCAGCTCATGTACGAGAACTGCCATCCAGACGGCAACATGGCGATCCTGGTCGGCGCGCCGCGCGAGGGCATGAAGACGGTAGACTGAGAGACGAGGCAGCCGGCGAGGTGACAGGTTACTGGTGACAGGTGGCAGGACGGTAGGGGCGCATGGCGTGCGCCCTTCGCGGCCGCAGCCGCGATACCCAGCGCGCCGCGCGAAGAAGAAAAGCGAGGTTGAAAAGGGGCCTATCCTGTCGACTGCCACTATCAGGAGGTTCGCCATGTTCGATCGAGAGGCGCTTGAGCGCATTCGCGCGGCGAACCTGCAGTGGCAGCAGGGGCCAGTGGCGAAGACGCTGAAGCGCGGCCCGGAACGTGAGCAGGCCTTCGCCACCAGCTCCGGCCCTGTGCAGCGGCTGTATACGCCGCTCGACCTCGCCGAGCTGGACTACGTGCGCGACCTCGGCTTCCCCGGCGAGTTCCCCTTCACCCGCGGCGTGCAGGCGACGATGTACCGCGGCCGGCTGTGGACGATGCGCCAGTACGCCGGCTTCGGCACGGCCGAGGAGTCGAACGAGCGCTTCAAGTACCTGCTGGCCGAGGGCCAGACCGGCCTCTCCGTCGCCTTCGACCTGCCTACGCAGCTTGGCTACGACTCCGACGACCCGCTGGCGCTGGGCGAGGTCGGCCAGGTCGGCGTGGCGATCGACTCGCTGCGCGACATGGAGACGCTGTTCGACGGCATTCCGCTCGACCGCGTCTCGACCTCGATGACGATTAACGCGCCGGCGCCCGTGCTGGTCGCGATGTACGCCGCCGTGGGCGAGAAGCAGGGCGTGCCGCTGGAGAAGCTCGCCGGAACGGTGCAGAACGACGTGCTCAAGGAGTACGTGGCGCGCGGCACCTATATCTATCCGCCGCGGCCCTCGCTGCGCCTCGCCGCCGATCTGATCGCCTACTGCGCCCGCGAGATCCCGCAGTTCAACAGCATCTCGATCTCCGGCTACCACATCCGCGAGGCGGGCAGCACCGCCGTGCAGGAGATCGCCTTCACCTTCGCCAACGCCATGGCGTATCTCGACGCGACGCTGGAGCGCGGCGTCTCGATCGACCAGGTCGGCCAGCGCATCTCCTGGATCTTCAACACGCACAACCACTTCTTCGAGGAGATCGCCAAATATCGCGCCCTGCGCCGCATGTGGGCGCACATCACCCACGACCGCTACGGCGCGACGGACCCGCGGGCGATGATGCTGCGCACGCACACGCAGACCGGCGGCTCGACCTTGCAGGCGCAGCAGCCGGAGAACAACATCGTGCGCGCCGCGTTGCAGGCGCTGGCCGCGGTGCTGGGCGGCGTGCAGTCGCTGGCGCTTTCCTGCTACGACGAGGCGCTGGCGCTGCCGACCGAAGAGGCGCAGCGCATCGCCCTGCGCACGCAGCAGATCATCGCCCACGAAACGGGCGCCACGGACACGGTCGATCCGCTGGCCGGCTCGTTCTTCGTCGAGGCGCTGACCAACGAGCTGGAGCAGCAGGCCTACGCGCTGATGGACGAGGTGGCGCGGGCCGGCGGCGCGGTGAGCGCGATCGAGAGCGGCTGGATGCAGCAGGCGATCCAGAACGCGTCGTACGCCTACCAGCAGGATGTGGAGACCGGCAAGCAGGTGGTGGTCGGCGTCAACCGCTACCGCGCCGAAGGCGAAGACCCGAAGCTGATCTTCCGCGTCGATCCGCGCCTGGCCGCGGCGCAGGCGAAGCGCCTCGCCGCCGCCCGCGGCGAGCGCGACGAGCGGGTCACCCAGGCCGCCGTCGCCAACCTTAGCGACGCCGCGCGCGGCACGGACGACTTGATGCCGCCGATCATGGCCGCGGTGAAAGCGTACGCCACGCTGGGCGAGATCTGCGGCGCCCTGCGCGGCGTGTTCGGCGACTACCAGCCGCCCACCGTCGTCTGAGGCCGGGCGGGGATCGCTAGTTTCGAATATCGGGTCATCGAGAGACAGCAACGAAACCGCAGCTTGCTGGCAGCTTGCAGTACCCGCCGCCAAGCGTGAGGTTCGACGGCAAGCGGCACCCGGGTCGCTATGCGAATCGTCCGACGCGCCAGCGATTCGCCGGTACGAAATATCGGCGACCGGCTCGCGAGCCACGCCACTGGCGACTACAACGCCTCGATCGCCTGCACCGCGGGGTCGAGCGGCGTTGTCGCGGGGTCGCCGGTCATGAAGAACCAGATCGCCTTGTCGGCCCAGGCCGCGCAGCTCAGGGGATGCTGACCTCCAGCCGAAACCGTACCAAATGCAATAGGCAATGCCGCACCTGGTATGGGCTGCGAGCGCTGCGCGGGGCATGTGCTGAAATCGGCGAAGACCGGGCCATTCAGGCCCGCAGGCTGTTCTTCTAGCGTCAGACTCGATCCCGTGCCACTGTAGACAGCAGTCACGACGAAGAGGTTGCTCAATGCCAGGTCTGCGGTCGGCAGGGTAACTCGAGCTAGACCGTAGCCGCCAGGGAGCGACTGCGGCATCAGCACGTCGTAGGGAAGATACGGCCGTGCGACCTGCAAAGAGGGAAAGCTGGTCGGACTCCCGACCAGCCAGAGCGCGGCGATCTGAGGACTGAACCGCCCCGGGTTTAGTGGAGACTCGAGTTATTGGGAAGCAGCCAAGGGAAGCTGCTGCTCCGCATAGTAGAGCGCCTCGAACTCCGCTGGCGGGAGCATGCCGAGCTCACCGTGGAGTCGGCGCTGGTTGAACCAGT
>DATGEL010000083.1 GCA_035310145.1 Dehalococcoidia bacterium | reverse complement strand
CGTCACTTTCCGGGGACGACCCGCAGGCGCCCGTCGCCGCGTTCACGTTGGCACAGTAGGCGAAATGGCCGATCTCGTCGGAGAAGGCGATGTTGTAGGAATGCGCCGCCCAGGTTACGCGCGTCGCCTCGCTGGAGGTGGCGTACATCGGGTGGAAGTTGTAGGGGATGTTGACGCACGACGTGCCCGTCGGGGCGAACTTCACCTGGCCGAAGCTGTTGGCCCCGCTCGCGGTCATCGAGCCACTCTGGCCCGAGGTCAGGTCGTGGATGATCACGGTGAAGCCGTTGGCGGTGTCGTGCATGTCTACCGTCAGCTCGTCACCGCTGTCCATGAACAGGTCTTTAGCCGGGTCGGGCGTGAACGTCGCGAGCGTCGAATTCACCGGGTTCGCCGGCGCCTGCGCCACGCCGTTCTTGGTGATGAAGGCGAAGTTGACGTACTCGAGACCGGCCTGCGCCTGGCAGGTCGGGTTCAGGAACTGCCCGCTGACGGGATTCTCCGACAGGCTGTCGATGTTCAGCGCCGCGCACCACTTGGTCGCGTCGCAACTGGCGCCGGGCGGCCACAGCACCCAGCCGGGCGGGTAGAACTGCATCTCCATGAAGGCCACGCCCGGATGTGCGGCGCTCACCGCCGGATCGACGATGTTGCTGTCGCTGTCCGGCGTGCAGGTCGAAACCTGCTCCGGGAACGACTGCGTGTCGCACATCGCCATGCCGAACCAGAAGGCCGGCCGCAACTGGAAGTTGAAGGTGCCGCCGCTGCCGTCCTGCTTCGGCAGCACGGGCGGATCCGTCGGCAGTGTCATGTGGTAGAGGTTCGAGTTGCCGGAGCCGGCCGTGTTCGAATAGAAGAGCAGCGATGGCTCGTCGTGGCCGACGTACTGATCTTCGCCGAAGACCGCCTCGGCGTCCTGGACTTCGGTGCAGAGCGGATTGCCGCGGCTGCAGTTGAGCGTGAAGTGCGGTGAGGGCGAACTGGCGGCCGTGCGCCCGGCGAAGCCGCCGAATAACGGCAGGATCGCGGCGAAGGCGGCGAGCGCGCCGATACGGACCAAACGCATAGCATCCTCCCGAGGACGAACAGTGTTCGAGCGGGTACCACGGCGGTGCGCCCGGCCCGGCGGGCGCGGAGCGGGATCGTCTCCGGTTTCGCCACCTCCTGTCTCGACGGCCGGCTATGGCGCGCCCCAGGGCACGGCAGGCCGCAGGGCTGATGCCCCACTACAACGACTCGCAAAGTTAAGCGTTACAGAAACAATCGAGGCAATTTTGTATCACTTTGTCCGCTGACCAGGGGCGGCGGAGCACCGTCGCGGCGCGCGGAAGCCTGGCTTCGGCCCGGCGGCAGGCAGACGCAGACGGCAGGCGGCTGCCGGTTCGGCAGGCGGGCGCGGCGGTGGCGTCGAGGGAAGGGGTACAAGGGGTCGCGGCCCGGCGTGGAAGAACGGCCGCGCGGGCTACGCCACGTGTTCCGCCACGGCCGCGGACGGTGTTTCGGCCACGTCCACGTCCTGCGGTTCCGCGGTGTGCGCCGCGGCCAGGTCGGGCCGCTCGCGCAGCGCCTGGAGGAAGGCGTCCAGCACGGCCGGATCGAACTGGGCGCCGCGCCCGCGCTCCAGCTCGGCGTAGACGCGCGCCATCGGCAGCGCCTGGCGGTAGGCCCGGTGCGAGGTCATCGCATCCCAGGCGTCAGCCACGGCCAGCACGCGGGCGCCGAAAGGGATCTGCTCGCCGGCGAGCTTTTCAGGATAGCCCTTGCCGTCGAAGCGCTCGTGATGGTGCAGCACGTAAGCGCGGCCGCGGGCAAACTGCGGGAAGTTGCCGATCAGCCGTGCGCCGACGACGGGGTGCGAGCGCATCTCGGCGAACTCGCGCTCGCTCAGCCCGCCCGGCTTCATCAGTACCGTGGACTTGATCCCGATCTTGCCGACGTCGTGTACGCGCCCGGCCATCGTGATCAGCTCTACCTCGTCGGCGGGCAGGCGCAGTTGGCGGGCGGTGGCGCGGGCCAGCTCGGCCACGCGGCGGGAGTGCTCGAACGTGTAGTGGTCGCGCATGTCGACCACGTCGGCCAGGTCTTCGAGCGCCAGCCGCGTCTGCGCCCGCAGCGCCACGCCGTCGCGCAGGGCGCGTTGCGCCAGCGCCGCCGGCACCACCAGCAGCGGCAGCGTCCAGGGGTGGCCCGATGAAGCGAAGGCGGCCATGATCCCGACCAGGGCGAGCGCCGCCTCGGCCACGAGCGTGTCGTGCGGCATCGCCCAGGCGCGGCGCAGCGGGTTCTCGCGCAGTTGCACGGCGGCGACGCTGAGCACCAGCGCCGTGCCGGAGACATACATCGCCACCGGCGCCGTCAGCGAGGCAAGTGGGTCGCCGATCGCCGTGGGACCTGCGCGGCGTAGGGCGGCGTAGGCGCCGAGGCCGGCGAGGGCGCGCAGGGTTGCCACGGCGATGTTGAACGAGCGCTGGATCAGCGGCCCGCGCCGTTCGCCCGCCGCCGTGCCGGCGACGAGCGCCAGCAGGGCGAGCGGACCGGGCAGCAGCAGCACAGCGGCGACCTCGGGCGCTGTGCCGACGTTCAGTGTGCGATGGAGGCCGATCTGCACCCGCTGCCGGTGGGCCACGGCGAGCAGCGCGGCCAGCAGCGCCGCCTCCGGCCAGGCCTCGAGCCGCCACGCTGCCCCCAGCCAGCCGCTCGCCGGCGCGAGCAGCAGGGCCAGGGCGATCACCGCGCAGACGTAGACACGCACGCGCGGCGGCGGACCAGGACGGCGCGAGGGTGCGGACGCCACCTTAACGGCCCACGCTTATCTGCAGCGCAATGAGGCTGTTCGTCCAGCCAGACGTGCTCGACGGCGAGCCCAGCAGGTTGGAGACATTCAGCACCGGCGTGGCCACCACCTGCGTGGTGTAGGAGCTGGAGGCGCTCACGTAGGCGTCGATCGTGATCGGCACCGCGCCGTGACCGCTCCACTTCGGGCCGGTGGCCGAGATGGTCGTGTGCATGGGGAAGGCGCTGATATCGTCCACGACGACGGCGCCGCCGACGTTACGCGGGACCACGATCGTGAGCGTGGTCGTGCGCATCGTCAGCAGGTTCGTGACGGGCATCTGCACCTGCAGATCGACCAGGTTGCCGTTGACGGAGATGACCGGGTCGTCGGAGCACCAGGCTTCAAACGCCCGGGCGTGCCCGTGCGGCGCGGCGGCGGCGATGCCGGCGGCCACGAGGGCGACGGCGAGGACCGAAGCAATACGAAACACCAGGGCTACCTCCACGAAAGCGATCGCGTTCGGCGGCCTGGCAACCGTGCCCCCGCGCCGGCGGGAGGGAAGGCCCATGGCTTTGCGGCCCCGGCTTTCGCCGGGTGTGCCTTTATCGATGCGCTTTGAAATGGGCGCCGCCCCCGGCGGCTTCACGCGTAGCCAGGTAATGGATCGATAGCTGTATCAGTTTCCGTATTGGCGTTACTGAATTGATACTTTGACGGGCAGACAGGATGCTGCCAATCCACCGCTGAAGCAGATATCGAGTCGCTGGCGGCGGACTTTACCGAATCGTCCGCCGGTCTGCGGGAGCGCGCCGCGGGGGCGCGATCGCCCTCAGCTTGCCGGCGACCCGAGCACGAGGTGCGTGGTGGTCACGATCGCCAGGGTGCGGTCCTCGCCGTCGCGCACGTGGGTTTCCACCACCAGCGTCGTGCGGCCGCGGTGGCGCAGCCGCGCCTCGGCGAAGGCGCTACCGCGATTGGTGTTGCGCACCAGGTTGGCGCTGATCTGGATGGCGAGGGGAAAGCGGGCCGGATCGTCGATCGCACCGCCGGGATAGACGTTCTGCAGGCAGAGATACGTGGCGGTGCTGTCGGCCAGGGCGAGCAAGGCGCCGGTGTGGAACAGCCCCGTAAGCTGCGCCGTCGCGTCGCTGAAGGGCAGCTCGGCGACGGCGTGCTCTGCATCCGCCGCCAGCAGGCGATAGCCGAGTGTCTCCATCATGTTTCGCCGCGGCCGGGTTGCCATCGGCCCAGGGGCGGATGAGGCGAGCGGTTGTCCGTCCGGCACAGCGCAGCTCCATGGTGTTTACCGCTGACAACGGGAAACTGCCGCCGGCGTAACACCGGCGGCAGTTGCGAGAGGGTAGGGATTGTGGGTTATGAAGCCGGGATACGGCGATCGCGGGTGCGCTCGTCTCCTCGCCGTGATCGGCGCCTTCTCCCCAATCAGGCCGTTAACGTCGCGCGGTCCCGCCGCCCGTTGTGGATGGGCGAGAAGAAGAACGGAGGATAAAGCGGGCCGAGGCGCCTGCTACGCCGCCGACGTGAGTGCCGACGTGCAGAAGGCGCAGCGCCGCGCGTCGACCGGCACCTCGCTCAGGCACTCGGGGCACTTCTTCGTCGTCGGATCGACGGGCGGCTCGCGGCGCGAGCGCTGAATCAGCGCATTGACCGGCAGGAAGACGAGGAAGTAGATCACGGCGGCGATGATCACAAACGTGATGATGGCGTTGATGAAATCGCCGTACTTGAAATGGCTCTTGTTGATCGTAAATGTGAGGTTGCCAAAGTCCGGATTGCCGCCGATCGCGGCGATCAACGGCGTGATCAGGTCTTCGACGAGCGCCTTGATGACGGCGCCAAACGCTACGCCGATGACCACGGCGATCGCCAGATCGATCAGATTGCCACGCAACAGGAATTGCTTGAAACCGCTCATCGCCTGCCTCCCTCACGGCGGGGTGGGGTCAGTGTGCCGGTAATCTAATCCTGCGCTGTAAGCGCGTCAAGCGACCGGATGGCGAACAATAATCGCCCCAAAACATAACCGTCTGGCTTCACATCAGAGCCCGGCCATGCGGGCGAAGGCGGCCAACTCGCGCGGGATGTCCGGTCCGGCGGGCTGGTAGGCGACCTCCGTGGTGCCCTCCTGCTGCCAGCGCGCCAGCCGCTCGCGCCAGGCCGCGGCGTCCAGGGCGCCGCCGTAGCGGGCCAGCACCGCGCCGTTCAGCACCGTACGGTCGGTCGCATTCGGCGCGATCAGGTGCCCTTCGTGAACGGCAAGGTGGCGCGTGCGCGCCGGTACGCGCTCGATCTGCGCGCGCCAGGCGGCGCCGCCGGGCAACGCCTCGACGCCGCCCCGTTCGTAGGCGCCGTGATAGGCGACGGCGGCGCCGTGGCCCGCGGCGGCCAGCACGCGCGCCGATCCCGGGTCTTCGCCCGGCTCCAGCACGGTGCCTACGGCGAGCCGGGCCACCCAGGCCGCCGCAAATCTGGCATCCCGCGTGGCGCTGATGAAGATGCCGTCGCCCAGCTGCTGTGCGACCGCGACGCCCTTCGGCCCGCCGGCGCCGATCAGCAGTGGAACCGCAATCGGCCGTGTCGGCGCGAAGCCGGCGGGCTGCAGCATCTGCATCATCGCGCCGTCCCATTCGACGGCTTCGCCGCGCAGCAGGCCGCGCAGGGCACGCAGGTAGGCCGCCACGAACGACCACTTCAGCGGCCGTTGCCCCAGCGTCAGCCGGCCGGTGAAGCCGGAGCCGACGGCCACGACCACTCGCCCCGGCGCCAATGCCGCGAGCGTGGCGATCGCCGACGCGTTCGCCATTGGGTGGCGCAGGCTGGGGATCAGCACGCCGGGGCCGAGGCCGATGCGGCTGGTGCGCGCCGCTGCCAGCGCCAGCGTCATCCACACATCGGGATAGAGTGCCGGCGAATCGTAGCACCAGGCGCGGCGATAGCCCAACTGCTCTGCCAGGACGATGTGCGCGGGCGTATCGAGGCTTGTGGCGAAGGCGCAGGAGATCTCCACGCTCGGCCCTCCGGAAGACAGGCTCGCGCGCCGCGCGGCCGCAGCGCAGTATACCGCGGCCGCGCGGCCACGCACCGGCCGCGCCGGTACACCGGAGCGCGGCGAGCCTGCGAACCGATCAGCCGAGGGCGGCGGCGCCTGCCTCGGCGCGGGCGTACTCGACCAGGTCTTCGATGGCGACCAGCGGCAGGCCGTGCTCGGCGGCGAACCACTCCAGCTCCGGCAGCCGCGCCATCTCGCCGTCGGCGGCGGCGACTTCGCAGCAGAGCGCCACGGGAGGGCGTCCCGCCCAGCGTGCCAGCGCTACGGCTGCCTCGGTGTGACCCTGGCGCGCCGCCAGCCCGCGCGGATGCGCCGCCAGCGGAAAGACGTGCCCCGGCCGCACGAACGACTCGGGCCGCGCGGCGGGGCTGGCGAGCAGCCGCAGCGTGTGCGCCCGTTCGCTGGCGGGAATACCGGTCGTGGTGCCTTCGGCCGCGTCCACGGTCACCATGAAGGCGGTGCCGTGGTGATCGCCGGCGCCGGGCATGCGCTCGATGCCCAGCCGCGCCAGCAGCGCCGCGTCCATCGGCGTACAGAGCAGGCCGCGCACGTGGGTCATCATGAAGTTGATGTCGGCCGGTGAGACGCGATCGGCGGCCATGATCACGTCGCCCTCGCCCTCGCGCGCCGGATCCCAGACGATCACCTTTCCGCCGGCCGCGATCGCGGCGATCGCCATCTCCACGGCTTCGCGGCCGCGGCGCAACCCCGCCCAGGCGAGCGCCGGTCGCGGCGCGTGGCCGAAGCGCTGCACGTATTTCGGCAGCACATCGGTTTCGACGTTCACGCGATCGCCCGCCTGCAGGCCGGCCAGCGTGGTGCGGCGCAACGTCTCCGGGATCAGGGCGACGGAGAAGGCGCCCTTGTTGATCTCCACCACGGTGAGGCTGACGCCGTCCACGGCAATGGAGCCCTTGGGCACAATCGCCCGCAGCAACCGCTTGTTGGGCCGGAACCAGACGTACTCCACGCCGCCCTCGCGCCGCCGCGAGACGACCGCCGCCATGCCGTCCACGTGCCCCTGCACCAGGTGCCCGTCGAGCGGGTCGCCGGCGCGTAGCGGCAGCTCGAGGTTGACGCGCCGGCCGTCGAGCGGCGGCCGCAGCGTCGTACGCGCCGCCGACTCCGCGCCGACGAGCACGCCGAAGCGCTCGCCGTCGCAGGCGAGCACGGTGAGGCAGGCGCCGGCGACGGCGACCGAGCCCATCGGCCGCAGCCGCGCCGCCGTTTCCGGCGCGAGCACGGTCAGAAGGAGCCCTTCCTCCGTTTCGCGCCCCGTTTCCACGATGCCGAGTTCCGAGATGAGTCCGCTGTACACCCTGAACCTCCCGACCGGCCGCCGCGCGGCCGGCTCTCAAGAACGCGCGCCACCGCGCGCCATACCTGAGCCGGGAGCCGGGGAGAAAGGGCTTCCCGCGCATGCAGCGGGAAGCAGACACCGGACCGCACGGCGTTGGGGACGGGAACTGGACCAGGAAGCCGAGGGGCATTGGACAAGGCGCCGCGCTCGCGCCCGCCTTTCTATGCCCTCTTCCCCATTCCCTAATCCCTGACGAGTCCGGTTCGCCGTTCTCTCCCATCCGGACTGTCACCGTCGGCCCCGGAGTTGCGCCGGGTCAGCCTCCCGCGGTTTCCGGGCTGGGCCGATGCGCCCAGCGCTGAGCAGGAGGGTCGCGGGCTGTCACCGCCGGTGGGGAATTGCACCCCGCCCCGTTTCACTCCTCTGCTTCGGGCCGCCGGGCGGCGGCCGTCGCAGCGAGACACCACCCAGCATACGGGGTGATGTTCATCCACGGTATGACCGCGGACGGCGCGGCGTCAACGGCCAATCGCCGCGGCGGTGGCCGCCGCCTGGCGGCCAGTTCCGTGCGCCCCGGCGCTATACTGGATGCTGCCGCTGGCAGACCGCGCGGTGATCGCGCCGCAGATGGAGCATAGTCGGCCGTCGATGGATGAGGACGCCGCACCGGACCCCGCCGCCTACCGCCCCTCCTGGCTCTACCGCCTGATGCTCGCCGCGGTGCTGCCCGCGATGCTGCACACCTGGGCGCAGCTCTGCATCGAAGGCCTCGAGAACCTGCCGGCCACCGGGCCGTACATCATCGTCGCCAACCATGTCGACAACACCGACAGCTACGCCATCGGCCTGCGCCTGCACCGCACGCTGCACTTCCTCGCCCGGCCCGCGGGCATGCAGTCGCGCTGGCTGGGCCGCTTCTGGCGGCTGATGGCGGCGATTCCCGCGGACCGCGAGGGGCTGCGCCTGGCGTTGACCATGCTCAAGGCCGGCGAGGTGATCGGCGTCTACCCCGATGGTGTGATCACGCCGCGGCTGTTGCAGGCGAAGGCCGGTGTGGGCGCGCTGGCGGCGCGGGCCGCGGTGCCGGTGGTGCCCGTGGCGGTCTGGGGCACGGAGCGGCTGCGGCTCTGGCCCTGGCCGCGCGGCCGGCGCCGGCCCCTGCACGTGCGCTACGGCACGCCGCGCAGCTTCAGCCGTGGCGACGTGCGCCGGCTCGGCCTGCAGGGCATCGCCGACGAAGTGATGACGGACGTGGCCGCCTTGCTGCCGCCCGCGTATCGTGGCTACTACGCCGCGGCGGCAGCGGCGCGAGCGGCGGGCCAGCCGCTGCTGCCGGAGCATGGCCGGCGTTCGCGCAACGGTACGGCGAAGCTGGCCGGCCAGCCGCACGACGAGCAGCGCGCGGCTGAAAGCGACCGGACACTGTTCTGATCGCCGCCGGCGGGCCGGGGCGTATGCTGAGTGCCGGGCGCGGCGCGGGCGCGCGCCGCGCCGGCAGAGCGCCCGTGGCGTCGGCCGAGGTGCGAGGTGGCAGCGAACGGCGAGCGCATCGTCATCACCGGCATCGGTGCGGTCACGCCGCTGGCGCTGAACGCCGAGACGACCTGGCGGCGGCTGCTCGCCGGTGAGTCGGGCATCGAGCGGCTGGAGGGTATCGAGACCGACGACTTGCCCGTGCGCATCGGCGGGCAGGTGCGCGGCTTCAACCCGCGCGACTACATGGACTTCAAGGCGGCGAAGCGCATGGGGCGTTTCGCGCAGTACGCCGTGGCCGCGGCGAAGATGGCGCTGGACGACGCCGCGCTGGCGGTCAGCGAGGAGAACGCCGAGCTGATCGGCGCCGTGATCAACACCGGCGGCGGCGGCTATCTGGAAACCACGGAAGAGACGATCGTGCTGGAGCGGCGCGGCCCCAACCGCGTCAGCCCCTTCTACGTGCCGCTGATGGCGCCCAACATGGCCGCCTGCCAGCCCTCGATCGTCTTCGGCCTGCGCGGGCCGGTGATCACCTCCGTCGCCGCCTGCGCCAGCAGCATCCAGGCCTACACCGACGCCTTCCATCTGCTGCAACGGGGTGAGGCCGACGCGGTGCTCTGCGGCGGCACCGAGGCGGGTATCAACCGGCTGGCGATCGCTGCGCTGGGCAACATGCAGGCGCTCTCCACCCGCAACGACGAGCCCCATCGAGCCAGCCGGCCCTTCGATCGCGACCGCGACGGCTTCGTGCTGGGGGAAGGCGCGGTGGTGATGGTGGCCGAACGGGCGGCAGCGGCGGCGCGACGCGGCGCCCGTGTGTACGCCGAGATCGCCGGCGGCGCGATTACCGGCGATGCCTACCACATCACCATGCCCGCACCCAGCGGCGCGGGCGCCGCGCTGGCGATGCAGCGGGCGCTGCGCTCGGCGGAGATGCAGCCGGAAGAGATCGACTACGTCTGCGCCCACGGCACCGGCACGCCGCTGAACGACGTGGCTGAGACGCAGGCGATCAAGCGCGTCTTCGGCGAGCACGCCTACCGTCTGGCGATCAGCTCGCCCAAGTCGATGGTGGGGCACCTGTTGGGCGCGGCGGGCGGCATCTCGGCGCTCGTCTGCACGCGCGCGATCGTCGAAGGCATCGTGCCGCCCACGGCGAACCTGGAAAATCCCGACCCGGAATGCGACCTGGACTACGTGCCGCTCCGGGCCCGCCGCCTGCCCGTGCGCGCCGCGATGGCCAACGGCTTCGGCTTCGGCGGCCAAAACGCGGTCGTCATTTTCAAAGCCGCCAAAGCCGCCTAGCGCGCTCCGCCGCGCCCACCCCAGCACGAACACGGAGTTCCACCACGCCGGCCAGCCTCTGGCTGCCGTTTACCAGGTGCCGCGGGTCGTCTGGCCGGCCGCGCCGCCGGAACGTATGCGCGAAAGCGCCGCACCGTGCTCGTTAAGACGGATAGAGAGAGCGTCGAGCGGACGTTCCGCGGCGGCAGGCAAGCCGCGCGGCGTTGAGCGGTGTCGCCGGACATGGCGCCCGAGCGGCCCCAGCCGAGTGACAGGCGGTAGCGAACCG
This sequence comes from Dehalococcoidia bacterium, assembly GCA_035310145.1. Taxonomy (NCBI): domain Bacteria; kingdom Bacillati; phylum Chloroflexota; class Dehalococcoidia; species Dehalococcoidia bacterium. The sequence goes on along the minus strand of DATGEL010000083.1, from coordinate 40,969 downwards.
ATCGCCTCACGCATCTCAAGAGACCGCCAGACGACCTTCGCCCTGTCGTCTGGCCGACCGCCGCGTGGCCGGCGAAGCCAGAGACTGGCGGCATGACGGCAATGCCGCGGCCTTGAGCGGCAGAGAGGAGGAAGGCGATGCCCACCAACAGCTTCGCGGTACCGGCGTGGCGCCCAAAGGCCATGCCGTTCGCTGCCATCACTGTCGCCGTGGTAATCGCCTTCAGCGCCGGGTTTGCGGTCGGCGCCCGGCAGCATGGCGGCAACGTCCCCACGGCACAACCGATCGAGCCGTCCGGGCCACCGATGGTCGGACCTCTGCCCGACGCTCGGCAGGCGAGTGTGCCTCATGCCGGCGCGGCGCCCGCGCGGGCGACGTTCGTCGCCTACATCACCGGTCCGGTCGATCCGCGGCTCGCCGAGCGCCGCCGGGACTGCGCCGGCGCGACGGACCAGGATGCATGCGACGAGCCGGCACAGTGGCCGTCTGCCGGCGACGGCAATTGACGGAGGAGCCACACCATGGCTGCACAACGCGGCTCGGGCGATACGGCTAAGGCGCCGGCCTGGCTTGAGGAGATCGCGGAGCTGGTCGAGCGCCAGTTCAGCAAGGCCGGGATGGCGCCCGCGGCGACAGCACGGGAGCCGCTCTCCGACGACGGCCCCTGGCAGCGCTGGCAGCGCGTCTGGGAATCACTCGCGCTCGAGGCATGGGACGGCCAGGGCTGAGCCGGCTGCGCTACTCCAGCACCAGCAGCAGGTCGCCCTCCTGCACCGCGTCGCCGGCGGCCACGCGGATCTCCTTGACGGTGCCGGCCCGCGGCGCGCCGACGGGAATCTCCATCTTCATCGACTCGATGATCACCAGGTCGTCTTCCGCCGCTACCCGGCTGCCCGATTCGACCACGACCTCGATGATCTTGCCGACCATCGGCGCCTTCACATCCATGAACGACATTCCTCCACAGCGAACGCTCACGCCAAGCCTAGTGGGTAGTGGGTCGAGGGTGAAGGGTCGAAGGTGAGGGGGGCACGGCGGTTCGCTGCCGGGGCGGGCCGGATGTGGCGGGCGGATGTCTCCGTCCAGCCCCTCCACCCGTTGACCGCTACCCTTCACCCTTCCCGCGCGTCAGCGTGGCGATGCACTCGATGTGGAAGGTCTGCGGGAACATGTCCAGCGGCTGCACCTCGTGCAGCGTGCAGCCGCCGTCCACCATGCGGCGCAGGTCGCGCGCGAGCGTGGCCGCGTCGCAGGAGACGTAGACGATGCGCTGCGGCGCGACCGCGAGGATGGCGTCCACGGCCGCGGGCGTGCAGCCCTCGCGCGAGGGGTCGAGCAAGACCTTGTTCGGGCGCTGCACCAGAAAGGGCAGCACCTTCTCCACGTCGCCGAGCTGGTAGCGCACGTTCTCCACGCCGGCCAGGTTGCGCCGTGCGTTGTCGGCCGCCGCCTTCGAGACCTCGACCGCCACGACCTCGCGGCAGTTCGGCGCCAAAAGCTTGCTGAAGAAGCCGACGCCGGCGTAGAGGTCGGCCAGCACGTCGTCCGGACCGAGCTGCAGCCGCTCGCGCACAAGGCGCACCATGTTCTCCGCCTGGCGCGTGTTCACCTGGAAGAAGGCCGAGCCGGAGATGTCGAACGGCTGGCCCTCCACTCGCTCCGTCATCCAGTCCTGGCCGGAGGGAACCGTGACGCCGCGGTCGGAGAGGTCGGGGTTGATCAGCAGCTCGCCGGTGTTGACGCCGGTGCGCACGACGATCTGGTGCAGGCCGGCGCCGTGTCCCTGCAACTGCGGCATCAGGTCGCGGATCGCCGGCTCCATGATGTAGCAAATCTCGATGCGCTCGACGCGGTGGCTGCCGCGGCGGGTGAAGCCGATCGCGCCCTCGCGATTGGTGCTGAAGCGGGCCTGGTTGCGGTAGAACCAGGCCTGCGGCGAGGCGATCGCCGGCGGCACGGGCACGTCGTCGAAGCGGCCGATGCGGCGCAGCGTCTCGACCACCACCTCGCGCTTCAGCTCCAGTTGCCGCTCGTAGGGCATGTGCTGGAAGTTGCAGCCGCCGCAGGCGCCGAAATAGGGGCAGAGCGGTTCCACCCGCTCCGGCGCGGGTGTGAGCACCTCGACCACGTGTGCCTCAAGGTGCTCGCGGTAGGCGCGCTCGACCTCGGCCACGACCTCCTCGCCCGGCAGGCCATAGGCCACGAACACGGCGAGGCCGTCTCCCGTATGCGCCAGGCAGCGGCCACGGTTGGTCATCTGGCCGAGCGCAAGGCGCAGCATCTGGCCGGGGCGGTACGGCCCGGAGTACTTGCCGCGTCGCCGGCGGCCGCGTGTCTCGATCACCATCGCCAGACCAGTGTAGGAGCGCGGCGGCGCCAGCGCCAAACCGCCTTCGGGCATACTGCTTGACGCGCTTGCCTGGCCGGACGGATCGTAGGCGCAGGCTCAAGGGAGGCTGTATGCGATGGCGATGAACGAGTGTACCGTCTGCCTGTCCTTCGATTTCGATGCGCTCAGCGGCCGGCTCTTTCGCGGCGAGAACTCGCCCACGCCGCTCTCGCGCGGCGAGTTCGGCGCACGCGCCGGCATCTACCGCGTGCTCGCCCTGCTTAAGGAGCACGGCATTCCCGCCACCTTCTTCATCCCCGGCCACACGATCGACAGCTTCCCCGAACAGGTGAAGCTGGTCGTCGCCGCGGGCTACGAGATCGCCCACCACGGCTACTGCCACGAGGTGCCCAATACGCTCGGCCGCGAGGAGGAAGAGGCGATCATCCAGAAGGGGATCGACGCGATCGTGCGCGCCTGCGGCAAGCCGCCCACCGGCTACCGCTCGCCCTCCTGGGACCTCAGCCCGCATTCGCTCGATCTGCTGCTGGCGCACGGCTTCCGCTACGACAGCAGCCTGATGGCCGATGACTTCACGCCCTACCTCTGCCGCCTCGGCGACGCGGGAGACACGACCGGCCCCTTCCGCTTCGGCCGGCCGGCGCCGCTGGTCGAGCTGCCGATCTCCTGGATCCTGGACGACTTCCCGGTGTTCGAGTATTCGCCCGGCCGCGCCGCGATCATGGCGCCGCCCGCGCACGTGGAGGAGACCTGGCGCGAAGAGTTCGAGTTCATGTACGAGCGCGTGCCCGGCGGCATCTACACGCTGACCATGCACCCGCAGGTGATCGGCCGCGGCCATCGCATGCGCATGCTGGACCGGCTGGTGCGGCACATGAAGGGCCGTGCCGGCGTGCGTTTCGCCATGATGCATGACGTCGCTGAGGCGGCGCGGCCGGGTCTGCTGAAAACGGCGGGGTTGGCGGGCTAAGACATGGTTTCAAAACCGGCGTTCACGGGCGATCGCATACCTTCAAGCGGGAACCCGAGCCGGTTTTGAAACCATCTGTAAGTGCACGGCGGATCCATCCCTGCCTCGCCCAGGATCGGCTGCCCCGGCTCCCGCGGGGAAGGGGTGTCGGGGGCTGCCGAGAGATTGCAGGCCCCCATTCCTTGCAGGAAAGGACGGCTTTCGCCTGCGAAACCAGGGATATGTGCGCCATCACTGCAACTTCGCGCGCCGTCGAAGCATTCTCTTCGCAGAACAGCTGCGTAGGCTCACGCGCCGAGGCCGGCCGGCGTCCGCGTGCGAGGGAGGTAAGGTGATGGGGAGCAACGCCTGGCGCCGGCGCATCCATACTGCGACCGGCAGGTGGGCGCGGCCCTCGCGGCTGGCGCTGCTGGCCGGCGCCGCCCTGCTCGGCGGCGTCGCCGTCGTCTCCGCACAGACCGCGCCGTCCGGCCCGCCGCCCTCGATCACCGTGAGCGGCCAGGCCACCGCCTCGCAGCCGCCCGACACCGCCACGATCTTCGGCAGCGTGGTCAGCGATGCCGACACGCCGGCCGCCGCCACCGACGCCAACAGCCGCGCCCTCGCCGCCGTGATCGCCGCGCTGAAGGCGCTGGGCGTCACCGACGCCGACATTCAAACCTCCGGCTTCAGCGTGGCGCCGCGCTACTCCTTCACCCAGCCGGAACCGGGCCAGCCCACGCCGCCGCCGCAGATCGTCGGCTACGAGGCCACAAACGGCATCGCTGTGCAGACAAAGAACCTGCAGGGGATCGGCGACCTGTTCGGCGCGATGGCCGGCGCCGGCGCGACGAACCTGAGCGGGCCGCAGTACAGCATCGCCGACCCGGAGTCGCTGCGCATCCAGGCGATCCGGGGCGCTACGCAGGATGCACTGCAGAAGGCCCGCGCCGCCGCCGCTACGCTGGGCGTGCAGCTCGGCCCGGTGCTCTCGGTCACGGAGGGCTTCAGTAACGCTCCCATCCCGGCGATCGCGGCACGACCGGCAACGCCACCCCCGCCACCGGTTCCCACGGTGGCGCCGCCGCCGATTTCGCCGCCGTCCTCGCTCTCCGCCAGCGCCAGCGTCACCGTCGTCTTCGGCATCATCAACCCCGGCCAGGCGACGCCGGCGCCGTAGCCGCTGGAGGGCCGCAAGCCCACTGCCCTGCTTCAACCATACCGCCCTCCAAGCTCCCTTCCCCTATGATTGTGGGCAGGAGAGGTGAACCGAGGATGGGGCCACGCGCCCGCGGCTGATCTATCGTTCTCTCTCGCTTCAGAAGGAGCCTCTATGCGCATTCCTCGCAGCGAGCGGCAGGCCGAGCTGCTGGCGCTGGCCGCCGGCCTGGCGGAGCGCATCGCGCCGCGCGCCGCCGAGGCCGACCGCGCCGGCGTGATCCCGCGCGAGAGCTACCGCGAGCTGGTCGAGGCCGGCTACCACACACTGACCGTGCCGCGGGAACACGGTGGTCTCGGCGGCTCGATGCTCGAGTTCGTGCTCTGCCAGAACGCGCTGGCCAGGGGCGATGAGGCCGTGGCGCTGGGCATCAACATGCACCTGATGTCCGTGGCCAACGCCTCGCAGCCGGGCCACTGGCCGGAGCCGCTCTACCGCCGCGTGATGCGCGAGGTGGTGGAGGAGGGCGCCCTGCTCAACTCCGCCGCCGCCGAGCCGGAGATGGGCAGCCCCGCCGGCGGCGGCCGGCCCCTGACCACGGCGACGAAGGTCGAGGGCGGCTGGCGCATCAACGGGCGCAAGACGTTCACCAGCCTCAGTCCGATCCTGCGCTACTTCATCGTGCTCGCCACGATCGGCGACACGCCGCAGGGCGTCGAAGTGGGCCAGTTTTTGGTGCGTGACGACCGTGGTGTGCGCATCGAGCCGACCTGGGACGTGCTCGGCATGCGCGCGACGGAGAGCCACGACATCGTGCTCGGGGACGCCTTTGTGCCCGACGCGGACGTGGTCTCGCGCCGGCTGCTGGGGGCGCCGAGCCCCGCGGCGCCAGGCGGCAGTTACTTTGCCCTGGGCGTGGGCGGTGTCTACCTGGCGATCGGCGAGCGGGCGCGCGACTTCGCCGTCGCCTTCGCCCGCGAGCGCGCCCCCACGGGCCTGGGCAAGCCGATCGGCAGCCTGCAGAGCATTCAGCACCGCATCGCGCAGATGGAGATCCTGCTGCTGACGGCGCGCGAGCTGCTGTTCGGCGCCGCGGACGACTGGAGCGAATTCCGTGAGCAGCGCCCGGCGCTCGGCCCCAAGGTCGCCGCGGCCAAGTACACGGCCACGAACAACGCCATCGCCGTGGTGGACATCGCCATGCGCATCTGCGGCGGCATCGCCCTGTTTCGCGAGCATCCGCTGGAGCGCTACTACCGCAGCGTGCGCGCCGGTCTCAGCCACCCGCCGATCGACGACCGCGCCCTCGACCAGATCGCCAGGGCCGCGCTCGGCCTGGGCGGTCCGCCCGCCGGCACCGACGTGCCCACCGGCACGCCGTAGCGGGGCATTCGCCCCGGCCCTCGCCTGACAGGAGAAGGCTCGGACCATGACGCAGCCGTCCGCGATCCGCCCGAAGGAAGGCGAGCAGCCGGGCACGCCGTTCGAGGCGTTCCGCGCCGGCGCCCGGCTCGCGCCCATGCCGTTCACGCTCGACGCCGCGGTCGTGGACGAGTACGCGCGGCTGCTGGGCGCCGAGCTGGCCTGGTACCACGCGCCACCGGGCGAGACCGGCCCCCTCGCGCCGGCCACCGCGCCCGCGCTGTTTTTGCTGGCGCTGCTCTACCGCACCTTTCCGCCGGTGCAGGGGCTAGTGCTCACCCACGCAGCCTTCGAACTCCTGCAGCCCTGGGCGCCGGGCATGAGCATCAGCGGCAGCGGTGAGATCACGGAGACGAGCGAACGCCGCGGCCGCCAGTACGTCTCCTGGCGGGCCGAGTTCAGCGAGGATGCCGGCGGCCGGCTGCTGACGCGCGCGAGCAACACCTTCACCCTGCCGCGGCGCGAGCACCAGGCGACCACGCCTGAAATGCGCCGGCCCGGACCGGAGCCGCCCGGCGGCGTGCCGGTGACGCCGCTGCGCCTGAAGGAGCCAACCGGCGCCATGCTGCCCGGCGCGCGACTGGAACTGGAGCAGGGCATCGCGATCTCGCAGGCGCTGATCGACTGGTACGGCCGGCTGAACGGCGACCACGACGTGGTGCACTATGACGCGCCCTACGCCGCGGCGCTTGGCTACCGCGCGCCGATCGACCACGGCCTGATGCACGCCGCCTACGCCAGCGAGCTGCTCTGCCAGGCGTTCGGCATGCGCTGGCTGGCGGGCGGACGATACTCTGTGAAGTGGACCGCGCCCGTCTACCCCGATGACGTGCTCTTTCCGATCGCCGAGGTCGCCGAAGCGGACGGCGCCGCCGCAGTCGATCGTCTGGCGCTCGAGGTGCGCTGCGAGAACGCGCAGGGCCAGGCCGTTATGGTCGGTGAGGCGAGCGTGCCGATCGCCGCCGGCTAGCCCGGCGCGATCTCCTACCTCACCGGCTCGGCCTGGGCGATCTCGGCCATCAGCTCCAGCGCCTCGTCCTGAGCCGTGCTGATCGTGAGACCCGTGGCGCCGGAGTCTTCCCAGGCGCGGTAGCGCTCGCGGATGCGCGCCGGCGTTCCGGCCAGCGCCATCTCGTCGCAGTACTCGTCCGGGATCGCCTCCGTTGCCTCGGCCTTGCGCCCGGCCAGGTACAGTTCCTGGATGCTCTTCGCCGCATCGCCGTAGCCGCGGCGCACCATCATGTCGTTGTGGAAGTTCTTGTCGCGGTGGCCCATGCCGCCGACGTACAGCGCGATCTGCGGCTTCATCCTGCGGAAGGCCTCGCGCACGTCGTCCGTGATCGTGACCGTGGTGCTGGCCTGGATCTCGAAGTCCTTGAGCGATTTGCCGCCGCCGGCGCGGCGGAAGCCTTCTTCAAGCCAGGGCCGGTAGGTCTGCATGCTGCCGGGCACGAAGCCCAGCGGCAGCCAGCCGTCGGCCAGCTCCGCGGTGAGCTTGACGTTCGACTCGGTGCCGGTGCCCAGCCAGATCGGCAACTTCGGGTTCATGTGCAGGATGCTCTTCAGCGGCTTGCCGATGCCCATCGCGCCTTCGCCGGTATAGGGCAATGATATTTCGCGGCCCGCATGGCTCACGGGCCCTTCGCGGGAAAAGATCTTGCGCATGATCTGCACGTAGTCGCGGATGCGGTAGTACGGCTTGCCCCAGGGCTGGCCGTACCAGCCTTCCACGATCTGCGGACCGGAGACGCCGAGCCCGGCGATCACGCGGCCGCCGGAGAGCGCATCGACCGTGGCGGCCTGCATCGCTGCCATCGCCGGCGTGCGCCCGGCGAGCTGCATGATGCCGGTGCCCAGGCGGATGCGCTGCGTCAGCGCGGCGATGTAGGCCAGCGGCGTGATCGCGTCCGAACCGTAGGCTTCGGCGGTCCAGAGCGAGTCGTACCCCAACCGCTCGGCGAGCAGGAAGCGTTCCATGGGCAGGCGCAGCTCCGCGCCCGAATAGCCGATCGCAAGGCCGAGTTTCATCGCCATTCCTCCGCAGGCCGGACCGCCGGCCGCTTCATCATAGCGGCTGCGGCGCCGCACGGAACTGGTACACTTGCGGCATGACGACACCCGCGCTGACAGAGGCCGAGAAGCTGGCCCGTGTGCCCGGCATCTTTTATGTGGATGAGCCGGCGGGGCGGCGCGCCCGCATCTCGGGCACCGGGCTCGACGTCTTCGAGCTGATCGAGGTCTGGCTGGGCGTCGATCGCGACCGGGCGAGGCTGGCCGACTACTTTTCGTGGATGACGCCGGAGCAGCTCCAGGCCGGGCTAGACTTCTACGCCGCCTTCCCCGAGGAGATCGACCAGCGCCTGGCGCGCGAGTGGGAGATCGCTCGTCGATTGGAAGCGGCGGAGAAGATTACGCCGGCCCTGATCAGACAGATTCTCAGCGACCTCGATCGGTAGCTCAATCTCGGCGCAGCGGGCTTACGAAATCGGTGAGGTCTGCCGGCATCCCCTCCGGAAACCGTCGCAGATACGCCGCGATCGCTCGTGCCATGCCACCGTAGTCCTCGTCGGCGAAGGTGGGAGAGAGGATCAGCACACCGGCATGGTGTCCGCCGGCGAAGCCGAGTTGATCGGCCAGCTCAAGGAAGTCATTGCGATTGCGCGTGACGAGCACCCGCCCTTCAGCCGCGGCGAACGCTAACTGGTCCGGGTCTTTGGCTTGCAAGCGGCCGGCCTCGCGCGTGGTGAGCACGTCGAAGCCGGCGGCGCGCAGCGGCGGCGCGATCTGCACGGGCACGTCTTCATCGAGATAGAGGCGCGGGCGCGCGGGGTTCACCCTCGCATCATGCCCACTCCGCGGCTTCCGCGCAGCCGCGCACGGCGCCGGATCCACCAACCTTGCGAATGGCCGCTGACTCCGGCCTTACGTCCGCTGCGCTGAGCGAAGTGCCTTGACAGGGCCACTGTTCGGCGCAATACTTAAGAAGATGGTTAACCAATACACCGCGCTCGACCGCATCTTCCAGGCGCTCGCGGACCCGACCCGCCGCGGCATGGTGGAGCGCTTGAGCCGCGGGCCGGCCTCGGTCAGCGAGCTGGCGCGGCCCCTGCCCATGTCGTTGCCGGCGGTGGTGCAGCACCTGCAGGTGCTGGAGGCGAGCGGGCTGGTCCGCTCGCAGAAGCTGGGGCGGGTGCGCACCTGCCGTATCGATCCCGCCGCACTGAGCCTGGCCGAGCGCTGGATCGCCGCGCGCCGCACGCTCTGGGAGCAGCGCCTCGACCGCCTCGGCGACTTTCTCGCGCAGCACCCCGACCAACCGGAACAGTAAGGAGTACGTCATGTCCGAGCGATCTGTCACCCACGCGACCTTCGTGATCGAGCGCACCTACGCCGCTTCGCCGGCGCGCGTCTTCGCCGCCTGGGCCGATCCCGCGGCCAAGGCCCGCTGGTTCGCCGGTCCAGATGAGTGGCAACCCGGCCCGCATGAGCTCGACTTCCGCGTCGGCGGCCGCGAGCGCGTCAGCGGCGTCCCCAGGGGCGGCCCGGTGCACACCTTCGAAGCCCGCTACCACGACATCGTGCCGAACGAGCGCATCATCTCCAGCTACGACATGTACATGGACGAGACGCGGATCTCGGCCTCGCTGGCCACGGTCGAGCTCCAGCCGGCGGGCGATGGCACGCGGCTCATTTACACCGAGCAGGGCGCTTTCCTCGACGGCTACGACGATCCCGCCCTGCGCGAGCACGGGACGGCCGAGCTGCTGGACGCGCTGGGCGCGGCGCTGGCGCGCGAGCACGCCAACGCCTGACCGGCTCTCATCTGCCGGCGCGGGTCGGCGATGGTTCAATCGGGAACCTTCGCCAGGCGGAGACAGCCGCGCATAGAACAAGCGGGGACGATCATCATGCTGATCCGCACTCACATCGGCGTTAGCCTCGACGGGCTGATGGCGACGGCCGACGGCTCCCCCATCTGGAACTCGATGCCAACGTTCGTGCCGGGGCACTCGCACGGCTACCCGGAGTTCATCGAGGGCTGCGAGGCTGTCGTCGTGGGCCGTACCAGCTTCGACTTCGGTCACGCCTACTGGACCGAGCAGGGCGGCTGGCCGTGGCCGAACCTGCGGGTCTACGTCCTCACCTCGCGCCCGCTGCCCGAGAGGCGGCATGCAGACGTCGTGGCCGTACCGGGCGGCCCGGCGGGCCTGCTCAAGCAGCTGCGCGGTGGAAGTGTCAATGGCGACGTGCAGTTGCTTGGCGGGCCGCGCGTGATCCAGGGGTTCCTCGACCTCGGCGCGGTCGACCGGCTGGGGCTGGTGATCCTGCCGATCCTGGCGGGCGCTGGCGTTCACCTCTTCGCTTCCGGCGGGGTGACGCGGTCGCTGCGCCTGGAACGCCAGCGCGCCTTTCCCGACGGCGCCGTGCAACTCGTCTACGCGCAGGCGTGAGGATGTGGCACGATGGCGTCGCGGCGGGAACGGGACGCCGGTCGCCGGCCGGCGCGGGCGAAGGAGGCGGAGCATGGCCGTCAGCCCGGTGACGAGCGAGCTGATCAACGGCGCCCTGACCGCGGCGATTCACGAGATGGAGGTGCTGATCAACCGCACCGCCATGTCCGCCATGATCAAGGAGAAGAAGGACTTCTTCGTCGGCCTGTTTGACGCGCGCGGCCGCCTGCTCGCCGCGCACGTCTCCTTCACCGCGCCCGGCCTGATCGAGCCCGTCCTGTGCCAGTACCCGATCGAGACGCTGCGCCCCGGCGACGTCTTTTGGTACAACGACCCGTATCTCTCGCAGGGCGCGATCCAGCACCTGGGCGACATGGTCTTCATCTCGCCCGTGTTCGACGCGGGCGAAGTCGTGGCCTTCTCGGCCACCTTTGGGCACTTCCGTGACATCGGCGGCACGCGTGCTGGCAGCATCTCGCCGGGCGCCACGGAGATCTTCCACGAGGGCACACGCGTGCCGCCGATCCGCATCTTCGCCGGCGGCGTGCTCAACGACGAGGCATACCGTGTGCTGCTCGCCAACTCACGCTTCCCCGCCGACCTCGAAGGCGACACCCGCGCCCTGATGGCGAGCTGCCGTCTCGGCGTCGAGCGGCTGGAGGAGCTGCTGCGCCGCCACGGCCGCGAGACGGTGCTCGCCGCGCTGGACGACCTGATCCACCGCACCGGCACGGCCGCGCGGTCGCTGCTGCGATCGCTGGTGCCCGAGGGCGAGCACGCCTTCTACGACTTCGCCGACGATGACGGCAACTCCGGCCAGTCGTACAAAGTCGCGCTCACGCTGCGCCGGCGTGGCGACCGCGTGACCGCCGATATCAGCGAGAGCGGCCCGCAGGCGAAGGGGCCGATCAACTTCCTCGTCACGCTGGGCTACCTGAACCTGCTCTTCGGCCGCTACCTGATGGGCCTCGACCCGACGCTGCCGCTGAACGAGGGCTTGCTGCACACGATCGACGAGCTGGCGGCGAAGCCGGGCACGGTGACGCAGCCGCGTTTCCCGGCGGCCACGGGCCTGCGCAGCCACGTGCGCCAGCGCATCAGCGGCTGCATGCTCGGCGTGCTGAGCGTGGCGACGAATGGGCAGGCCGCGGCCAACTCGCCCGTCTACGTGATTTACACGCTGCGCCTGCTGGACGAGCGCACCGGTGCGTTCGACGTCTGCTCCGAGGGCGTGGGCGCGGGCCTGGGCGCCCGGCCCGACGGCGACGGCGCCAGCGCGATCTACTTCACCGTGCAGCAGAACTTCCCCGTCGAGTTCCTGGAGCGCGAGCACGGCCTGCTGGTGGAGCGCTACGCGATCGCCGCCGACTCGGGTGGGCCGGGGCGCTGGCGCGGCGGCTGCGGCGTGGTGCGCGAGGTGCGCGTACTGGGCAGCGGCACGGTGCTGGCCACGCGCATGGACAACGTCAAATATCCCTGCTTCGGCGTGAACGGCGGGCGCGCGGCGCGGCCGGGCTGCTTTGTGCTCAACCCCGGCACGCCGGGCGAACGCCTGCTGCCGCCGATCGGCGACGACATCGCCCTGGATGCCGGCGACCTGCTGCGCGTGGTCACGACGGGCGGCGGCGGCTGGGGCGATCCGTTCCTGCGCGAGCCGGCGCGCGTGCGCCAGGACGTGCTCGAAGGGTTCGTGAGCGTGCGCGGCGCCCGCGACGACTACGGCGTGGTACTCGACCCGGAGACGTATCGCCTGGACGAGGAAGAGACGGCACGCCTGCGCGCAGCCCCGCGCGAGCGCGCCGCCGCGCTGTTCGACCGCGGCTGAGCGAGCGACGCCGGACTGAGACGCAGCGCTACGGCGCGTCGACCTGCGGTCCCTGCTCTTCCTCTGCCTTCTCCTTCTCGGCGATGATGGCAAAGCAGTCGATGCAGACCTTTTTCACCGAGGCGGGCATGTAGGGCCGGTGCTTGATGCGCCGGCCGCAGACAGCGCAGTCGGTCTTCACATCGTCTGTGAAGTAGGCCGGCCCCTCGTCCGGCATGCAGATGATGCAGTCGGCCTTCGCCATCTCCTCGTCGGGCACGACGGTGATCGGAAACGGCAGCCCCGGCAGGTGCACCTGCCGGCGCCGCGGCCGCTTCGTCTTGCAAAACGGCTTGTACTTCACGGGCGATCTTCCGTTCTACAATCGTCGTTCAAGGAAACGACGCTGTTCTTCTTCAAGCAAAGCGCGCGGTGGCTCCGGCCAATTGAAGCGCTTCAGGATGCGAATGGTTGCATCAACCGCGAGACGGGGAGCGTCCGCGATTAGTATTGCGGCAGGCTGGGTCGCCGACCATCCGATCGAGTCCTGATCGGCCACATATCGGCCGTGGATCATACGACCCGTAGGAGCACTCACCATTCGCGACTTGGTGCCGTTCAGTTCGATGCGCAGACTGCCCGCGGAATCGAGCACGCCTCGATACGCCAGCCCTTTGGAGAACTCCAGTATCTCCGTCAGGGTGTAGAGCACGTCGATGAAATTGATATGAGGCGAGCCCGGAGCGCGATTCTCTCGGTGATGAGCGGATTCGGATGACATCGGCACCCGATCACCCCGCATAGCAAATTGATGCACGAACTGCCCACTCTGGTACATCCGCCACAGCTCGACATGGTTACCGAAGTCGCTGCCGGACTGGATGAAGTCCTCGCCGCGGTCGTACCCGTTGTTGTCGACGTGGGGGTAGTCCCAGCCCCTCAGGCGAACGCTGGCAGCTTCGATGAGCTTCTCGCAGTCACGCAACGTGGGAATGCGGCGCTCTTCGAATACCGTGGGGTGGACAAGCACACGCCAATAACCCGTCTCGTGGATGCGGGCAAGACGGCCATCGGTCTCGGAGATGGTGGTGGTCACAGGTTCCCTCGCTGCTGCTCGAAGCGCTTCGCGTCCGACGGCTGGGTCTGCGGGCTAATCAGCCCGCGCAGGGCCGCGATGATCGGCTGCAGGCGTTGCTCGACGCCGACCGCGATCGCGCGGTCGAGCAGTTCGCGCATCTCCGATTGGGTACGGATCTCCGCCGACTCGTGTCTGGCGTAGGTGCGCGTGTAGATCGCCGCCTCGCGCAGATGCATGCCGTTGCGCGTGCAGACCAACGGCAGCTCACGGAAACCGTTGACCTGGACGATCACAAACCGCCGCTCTTCCCAGCCCACATGGCGGACAGCGAGTTCGACAAACGGGTCCGCCCGACCGTTCACGTACTCTTGCACCCGGTCTTGCTGATAGCTTGCGTCAACCTCGTCGCTGACGCCGTTCGGCTCCCAGGCGTCCGGAGCCACCTGATCCATGCCGATAACGATGCTGCCCCCGCCGATGTTCGCCATCGCCATCGTGGTGCGGGCGATGCGTGAGTTGACGGCGTCGACTCCCCATGCAAAGGGCTCTTGGCCGCTCGACCCCTTGTACTCGATGTTGCGCTCCTCGCGAGCATGCAGGATGAGGTCGAGGAGTGCAGGGTCGCTGTCGGGCATCGGGCGGGCGGCCTCCTGCGAGGCTCGGATTCAAGTGTACAACCCGAAACGCGCTGGCCTACGCAGCCCCGACTACTGCCCGCTGCAGGAAGGCGTCGATGCGGCGGTTGGCGGCGCGGCCGAGGCTGCTGGGCATGCCGTTGAAGCCGTGCACGCCGCCGGCGTAAACGGCCAGCTCGGCCTGGTTGCCCGCGGCCAGCCAGCGCTGGTGCATGAACAGCGTGTCGTCCAGCAGCGGGTCGAGCGTGCCAACGGTGAACAGCGCCGGCGGCAAATCGTGCAGATCCGCGTAGAGCGGCGAGACGTCCGGATCGCGGCGCTTGCTCGCATCCGGCACGAAGTGATCGTAGAACCAGGCCATCGTCGGCGTGCTCAGCACCAGGTGGCGCTCGCCCCAGTTCGCCTGTGATGGCGTCATCGAGAGGTCGTAGACGCCGTAAACCAGGTTCGCCGCCAAAAAGCCGCGGTAGTCGTGGCGGTTGCGCAGGCGCAGGATCGTGGCCGCGGCCAGGTGCCCGCCGGCGGACTCGCCGCCGATCAGCAACTTCTGCGTGCCGAACTCGGCCTTCGCCTGCTTCACCAGCCAGGCGCCCACGGCCTCGCAGTCGTCCTGACTGGCAGGATGGGGATGCTCCGGCGCCAGGCGGTAGTCCACGCTGACCACGGCGAGATTGCAGCTCTGCATGATGCGCTCGTTGCGCACGTCGCTGTGATGCGCCCGGCCCAGCACCCAGCCGCCGCCATGGATGTGCAGATAGACGCCCTGCACCGTCTCCGGCAGGAAGAGGCGGCAGGGCACGCCGGCGATCGTGCGCTCCTGCGCCAGCTCGGAGGTGACGATCGGGCCGAAGGTGCCGCCGCCCGCCTCGCGCTCGTCGCGCACCTCCTGCGGCTGGCGCAGATAGGTCGGTGTGACGCCGGCCATCAGCGCTTCGAGCTTTGCGTTGAACGCAGCAGTCTCCGCATCGATGGCGGCGGGATCGTAGGGGCTGCGCTCGGAACGGGCCTCGATGGTCATCGCCTATGCCTCCCCGCGCTGGCTGCGCGCCAGCCGGAGTGTACCATTCCGCCCGGCCGCCGCGAGCAGCAGCGAAGGACGTCCATCGACCGCAGGACCTCAACCGCGGGGCGGGGCGCAGGCTGAGGCTGCCGAGTCAGAAGGCGTCGATGTGCCGGCCCGCGTGGTATGGGGTCGCACGGGCGTTTCGCGGTGGATTTCTGGCCACGTTTTTGGCGGTATACTAATCCTGAATCGCGTGCTGGTTCTGCGTGTGGGGTACCGCCATGACGACGGCGATGGAGCAGCTGGCGCACCGGCAGGCCACGAAGGCAGCCATATCCGAGGTCGCCGCTGCCTTGCAGAGCGTGCTTGGTCAGCAGATCACGGCAGTCATCGCCGGCATCAAGGACGCCAAGGCGGTTGGCCAGTGGGCGCGTGGCGAACGCGAGCCGCACCCCGCAGCCGCAAGACGCCTGCGTTCTGCCTTCCAGGTCGCGCAACTCCTGCTCCAGGTCGATGATCCCGGCGTCGTGCGCGCCTGGTTTGTCGGCATGAATCCTCTGCTTGAGGACGAATCCCCGGCACTGGCGCTGACGCACGAGCCGGCGAAGGTCATGGATGCGGCCCGCGCCTTTGCGTACAGCGGCTGATGTCCGGTGCCGTGCTCGCTGTGCCGGCCGGCCCGTTCTTCCGCATCGGCCGCTATCCCGATCCACTGGCGTGGCCTCCGCCCGAATACTCCGGCATGAACCGCTTCGATGATCCAGCGGGGCGCTTCCAAGTGTTGTATGCCGGAGAACAGCGGCTTGCCTGCTTCGTCGAGACGCTGGCGCCGCTGCGGCCTGACGTGCGGACGATCGCCCTGGCGCGGTCCCTCCCCGCCGACCCCGATGCCGCGGAAGAGGCTCCTGCTGGCACGGTGCCGTCCGCCTGGTTAGCCGCGCGGCGCATCGGCGCCTTCTCTCTCAGGGCCGGCCAGCAATGGCTGGACCTGCGAGCCTTCTCCACGCGCGAAGCGCTGCGCGCGAATCTGGCGGCGCGCTGGGCCGAGCTTGCTCTCGAGGATTTTGATCTGGGCGACGCCGTGACGCGTCGCCGCGCAGTCTCCCAGGCCATCGCGGGCTGGGCGTACAAGCACGGCTACCAGGGCATCGCTTACCCCAGCCGGTTCGATGCCGGCTTGAGCTGCTGGGCGCTCTTCAGCGGCGCCCGCATCGTGCCGTTAGCGAACGACCGGATAGCCGCCGATGACCACGATCTACTGGCGGCATTGCGGCTGCTGAACCTGCGTCTCGGCTGGGTTGGCTATGCGCCGGGGGGGCGCAGGCTGAGGCTGCCGAGCCAGAAGGCGTCGATGTGGTCCAGCCGGCCGCGCCAGAAGGGGACGGTGGCGATCTCGCCGCCGGGGCCGATCAGCCGCGCGTCCTGCAGGTGCAGATAGGCGGGGCGCACGCGGTCTTCCGGCTCGGTGGGGGCGCGCTCGTTTTGCAGCAGCCGCAGCCGCCGCTCGCGCCGTGCCTCCTGCTGCCCGCCGAAGCCGTCGAACAGCCCGGCCACCGCCTCAAGTGTCTCCTGCGGCGCTTCGCCGCCGCCGGCGCCGCGCACCAGCTCCGCCAGGCCGCGGAAGTAGGCAACCATGCTCACCAGCACGCCGCTGACGAGGAAGCCGCCCGCCTGCACGGTCACGGCCATGCTGAAATCGCTGTCGTCGCAGACGCCGACCAGCTCGGAGAGCACGGCATCGGTGACGCGCAGACGGTAAGTGTCTTCCGCCTGCGCCGCCGCCTCGGCAGCCCGGCGCTCGACCTGGTGCTCGGACATCGATCGCCCTGCAAGGTGACAGGTTACAGGTGACAGGTTACAGGATTGAGGAGGTTGGACCAGCGCAGTGGTTGGCGATCCGTGTCTGCCGCTGGATGACGACAGATGGCTGGCTTGTGGCGGCGTGCCTGCACGCTGATCCGATCGGCCGGCGCCGCCGGCCCAATCCCTGTTCCCTGTTCTCGCTCACCTGTAACCTGTCACCAGTCACCCGTCACCTCCCGCGGAGCAGACGCGATGCCGTTGAAGTTCGGCCTCTGGTACGACTTCCGCAACCCGCCGCGCCGGCAGCAGCCGGCAGATCGGCTCTACGCCGAGACGTTCGAGCACATCCAGCAGGCCGAGGCGCTGGGCTTCGACGACATCTGGACCAGCGAGCATCACTTCGTCGAAGACGGCTACTCGCCCTCGCTGCTGCCGATCTGCGCCGCGATCGCCACCCGCACCAGCCGCGTGACGATCGGCACCAACATCCTCCTGCTGCCGCTGCACGACCCGATCCGCATCGCCGAAGACGCCGCCACGGTAGACGTGATCTCCAGCGGGCGCTTCATCTTCGGCCCGGCCGTGGGCTACAAGGCGGATGAGTTCGAGGCGCTGGGCAAGGCGTACCACCGTCGCGGCCGCATCACGGACGAAGCGATCGCCGTGATCAAGCAGGCCTGGACGGAAGACACCTTCAGCTTCAGCGGCCGCCACTTCCACTACGAGAACCTGCGCGTCACGCCGAAGCCCGTGCAGCGGCCGCATCCGCCGATCTGGTTCGGCGGCTTCAGCGAGCCCGCCATCCGCCGCGCGGCGCGCGAGGGCGACGGCGTGCTGCTGGCGGGCGCCGGCGCCACGCTGATCGCCGCCTACCGCGATGCCCTGCGCGAGGCCGGCCGACCGGAAGAGGCGGAGCGGCCGCACATCGCCGCCGGCACGCGCTGGACGGCGGTGGTGGAGGATCCGGACGAGGCCTGGGCTGATCTGGGCGAGTTCGCGCTGCACCGGGCGCAGCAGTATCAGCAGTGGTTCAGCGCCGCGGGCATGAGCGTCGCCGGCCAGACGCCGCCGCACAGCGTGGCCGACCTGCGCGCCCGCAGCCCGCAGATGTTCGTCACGCCGGAGCAGGCGGTCGCCTCGCTGCGCGAGACACTGGCCGTGGCGCCGATCGAGCGCGTCTTCTGGTGGGCGATCTTCCCCGGCCAGCGCCCGCGCGACGCCGTGCGCAGCATGGAGCTGGTAGCGCGGCAGGTGATGCCCGCGTTCCGCTAACCGGCGGCGCGGCGTCGTCCATTTGCCGAATGAAGAGGAAATAGGGGTTCTTGTTCCTCGGCCGAATGCTGCGCCCCACAGCCTCTATTCCCGGTTCCCTGTTGCCTCACGCTCGGCCAGCGCCTCGCGGTAGAGGCCGACGAAGCGCTCCAGCACCGGCGGCCAGGTGAAGGTCGTGGCGTAGCGGCGCGCCTGGGCGCCGAGTTGCTGCCGTTCCGCGTCATCGTTGAGCAGCCGCACCAGGCTCTCCGTCGCGGCGGCGCGATCGTGCTCCGGGCAGACGGTGGCGCCCTCGCGCAGCAGTTGCGCGTTGGCGCCCACCCGATGCGTGAGCACGGGCACGCCGGCGACCATCGCCTCGAAGAAGACCAGGCCGAACGCCTCGTAGTGTGAGAACAGAGCGAAGAGGTCCGCGCGGTGGTACCAGGCGCGCACTTCCGCGTCCGTCAGCTCGCCCGTGATCAGGACTTTGTCTGCAAGGCCAAGGTCGCGGACCTGGCGCTCGATCGCCTGCTGCCCGCCCTCGTCGCGCCCGACGAGCACCAGCCGCGCCGGCCGCTGCAGTCGCGGCTGGGCGGCGGCGAAGGCCTCGATCAGGAACTGCTGGTTCTTGTGCTCGCCCAGGCGGCCGACGCAGAGCACGGTGAGCGGCGCGCCTGCCGGCCGCGGCTCCGGCGGCGCATCGTCCGGATCGACGCCCCAGGGCACGACCACCTGCTTGCGCGCTGGCACATGGTAGGTGCGATGCACGGCGCGCCGTTCCAGCGGTGAGAGCGCCGTCACGCGGTCGGCGCGGCGGCAGAGCGCGATGTTGACCGGCTGCAGCCAGAACTTGTCCCGCGTCAGCGTGTGGAACGAGGGCGAGAAGATCACGGCGGTGCCCGGCGGCGCGCTGCGGGCGCTGAAGTAATGCCCCCAGAACCAGCCGTCGCCCACCCAGTGCAGCACGTTCGGGCGGAAGGCGCGGATTGCCGCGCCGATCGCCCGCGGCGGAAACCAGACGAGCGGCACGGAGAAGTACGGCGGCGCCACCCTGGGCCAGGCCGGCAGGCGGATGATCTCGACGCCGCCGTCCATCCGCTCGCGCGCCGGCAGCCCCTCCATCCAGTGGCGGGGAAACTCGAAGTGCGTGGTGAGCACGCCGACGGCGGCGACGTCGGCGCGGCGCCGCATGCCGGCCGAAAGCCGCTCGATCACCCGCTCGATGCCGCCGAGATAGGGCTTGTAATACGGCGTGAGAAAGAGCACACGCAGCGGCGGCTCGTTCACCGCTGGCTGCCGGCGCCGCCGGCCACGGCCACGCGCTGGCCGGCGCGCTCGCGCCAGCGGTGCAGGAAGCGGTTGAAGTTCTTCTTGCTCAGCGAGTCGCGCTGCTCATCGCTCAGGCTGTGCCAGACGCGGTGCGGATGCATGATCAGCGGCAGGTTCGGCACGGCGGCGAGCCGCAGGCCGTGCTCGCGGATCTGGTAGCTGTAGTCGAGATCGAGGTTGCGGTAGAAGCGGTACTTCTCGTCCATCAGGCCGACCTCGGCCACGCGGGCGCGGCGCAGGGCGACGAGGTAGCCTTCGAGCGCGTCGATCGGCTCGCCCTCGGCCGGGTCGAAGCAGTGCAGGCTGTTGGCGACGAGTCCGTAGGCGCCCGCCGCGCCCACACCGGGCTGCTCCAGCGCCGCCAGCAGCGGGCCGAGCGGGTCGCCGCTGAACTCGATGCAGGTGTCCACGAGCACGACGGTGCGCCCGAGCGCCTGCTTCAACACGGCGTTGCGGCCGGCGCCCTCGCCCAGGTTGTGGTCGGCGCGGATCACGTGCAGGCGCGGCTCGGCCGAGGCCAGCTCGTCCAGCCGGGCGCGGGTGTCGTCGGTCGAGCCGTTGTCCATCACCAGCAGCTCGAAGGCGCGCCCGGCGCAGGCGCTGAGGATGCTGCGGGCGCAGCGCAGCAGATCATCCGCCGCGTTGTTGATGACCAGGCCGATGGTGACCTCACAGGCGTCGGGCTCGTGCAGGCGCGAGGCGATCTCCTCCGCGCGGGTGACGCCCTGCTCGGCGGGCGGCGGCGGATGCGGCAGCGCGAAGGTCGAGTCGCCGCGATCGTGTACCTCGAACTGCCGGGCGTGAAGCACCTCGCGCAGGCTGTCGGCACGGACAAAGTCGTGGTGCCGCCGGGCACGCTCACGCACGTGCACCAGCGAGGCGATCGGCGCGGGCAGCCGCTCCTCGCGTGCCGCCTCAAGGTCGAGCCCAAGCACCGTGTCCGCCTCGAGCAGGGCGGCGACCTTGGCCGCTTCCTCGCCGGGCGCGTGCAGCATCTGCCAGACCGCGCCCAGCGCCTCCGGCAGGTTGAGGTCGTGCTCAAGCGCCGCCTCGAAGCGTTCGAGCCAGGGCCGCGCCCAGGCGGCATCGGCGCGCGGCGCCGCCAGTGAGACGCGCTCGCGCAGGCGGCTCAGCGCCTGCTGCGCCGAACGCAGCGCCTCGAAGGTGAAGTTCAGCTGATGGCGGTAGTGCGCGGTGAGACAGAGATAGCGGAAGGCGAGCGGATCGAAGCCGCGCGCCGCCAGCTCTGCCAGCGTGTAGGCGTTGCCGGTCGATTTCGCCATCTTCAGGCCGTCCACGAGCAGGTGCTGGCCGTGCAGCCAGTGCCCGACGAAGCGCAGGTCGGTCGCCGCCTCGCTCTGGGCGCACTCGTCCTCGTGGTGGGGGAAGATGTTGTCCACGCCGCCGGTGTGCAGATCGAGCTGGGCGCCGAGGTGCTTGATCGCCATCGCCGAGCACTCGATGTGCCAGCCGGGGAAGCCGTCGCCCCAGGGACTCGGCCACTTGAGCGTGCGATCGGCCTCCGCCGCCTTCCAGAGGGCGAAATCGCGCGGGTCGCGCTTCAGCGGGTCGGTTTGTACGCGCACGCCCTCGGCCAGCGCCTCGCCGCGCGTGTTGCCCGATAGCTGACCGTAGCGCGGGAAGGAGCCGACGTCGAAGTAGACGTTGCCGCCGGCCACGTAGGCGTGCCCGCGCTCCTGCAGCCGCTGGGTCAGGGCGATCATCTCCGGCACGTGCTCGGTGGCCTTCGGGTTCACGGCCGCGGGCAGAATGTGCAGCGTCTGCAGGTCGTCGAGGTAGCCGCGCGTGTAGAAGGCGGCGATCTCGGCCGGCGTCTGCCCGGCAGCCAGCGCCGCGGCCACAACTTTATCCTCGCCGCGGTCGAGCTGCTCCTGTCGCATGTGGCCAACGTCCGTGATGTTCACCACCTGGCGCACCTCGTAGCCGCCGCGGGCCAGGGCGCGCCGCAACCAGTCGGCCATCAGGTAGGAGCGCAGGTTGCCGATGTGCACCGGGCGGTAGACGGTCGGTCCGCAGGTGTACATCAGCACCGCGGGCGGCCGCAGCGGGGCGAACGGCTCGACGCGGCGGTTCAGCGTGTTGAAGAACTGGAACGGACCCATGACTTCTCCCGCCCGAGATGACAGGTGACGGGGCACAGGGGTGGTGGCCGAGACTGGCGCCTGTCACCTGTCACCGATACCGTGCAGCGGCGGAATGCACCACGATTATCGTCGAGAATCCGCCCGCGGGGGGGCTGTGCGTCTGGCGGATTCGCGACGACGCTCAGCCCGCCGTCGCCGGTAAGGCCAGCGGCAGCCGTTCGCCCGCGCTGCAGGTCAGCTCGCCGTCATCGCCGACGATCAGCACCTTGCCGCGCCCGCTCACCGACCAGGCGCCGTCGATGCAGATCGCGGCGGTGACTTCATCGACACCCAGCAGCGTAATGCCCCGCGGCCGGCGCTCGCGCACGGCGGCCAGGGCGCCGGGGCGGAACTGTTCGATGCGATCGAAGTGCGGGATCACGCTGATGCCCGGCAGCACGCCCAGCGCTATGGGCGTCTCCGCCGAGCGGCCGACGATGTTCTGCAGCACCTCGCCCAGCATCATCGCGCCGGCGCTGCAACCGGCCAGCGCGGCGCCCTCGTGCCAGCGTGCCAGCACCGCCGCCCAGAAGGCGCTGCCGCCCATGCTCTTCACTAGGTGCTGCGGGTTACCGCCGGAGAAGTAGATCAAACGAGCTGCTTGTACCAGTGGCACGAAACGCTCGTCGGCCATCTCATAGTCGAGGATCAGCGCCGCCTGCGCCGGAATGCCGAGCCGGTCGCGGAAGTGCTTGATGCCGCGATCCGCCCACTCCTCCGGCATGCCCGGCTCCAGCGCCGAGGCAGTGGGTACGATCAGGGCATATCCCGCCGCGGGCAGGGCCGCGTCCAGCAGCAGCCGGTCGGTCGCTTCCATCTCCGGCAGAAATTCGCCGGAGCCTGCCAGGGCCAGCGGACCAGGCATGCTCCGCGCTCCCCGCTGCCGCGCGATCTGCGGCGCGGCACAGGGCTACAGTACATCATCCGGCGCCGATCGACACACGCGGAGACACGGCCAGACGGACGTTGCGCCTGCCGCCCGGCCGGGCGGCCGACGAACGAGTGGGGTGACTCGTTTCGCTCCTCTCATTCTTCCTGCCTACGCCCGCAGCCCCGCGCCCTCCGCTCTCCCTTCGAGCGTGGCGTAGGCGTCGCAGGCGAGCAGGTCGTAGCGATCGATCGACCAGGCGATGCCCTGTGCTGCTGAGGCCGGCTCCAGCGCCAGGTAGACCCGCCGCCGCACGGCGCGCGAGCGCCCGGCCGCCAGCCAGAGGAAGTAGGGCGGCTCGGTGCCGCGCGCTTCGCTCTGTAAGACCTCGACGCCCGCGACATCGGGCAGTTGTGCCACGCGCTCGGCCATGCGTACCGCGAGGTCGTGCAACTCCGGCTCATGGCCGGAGACGGCCTGCGCCAGCAGCACCGTGGCGAAGGCGACCGGCTCCTCATAGCTGGCCGGACCGTTCACGCTCCACAGATGGTAGAAACTCTGTTCGAGCCGGCAGGTGCTGGCCAGCGTGCCGCGCAGCGGCGCGATCGGCGCCGCGGTTTGCTCCGGCTCCTGCAGCAGCAGCAAGCGCTCGCCCCCCACTTCGCTGAGCGCCCAGTTCAACGTCGCCGTGTGCGCGGCGCGCTCGCGCACGTAGCGGCACAGCGTCTCCGCCAGCGCCGTGGGGGTACCGTCGGCCGGGCGGTGCAGGCTGACGTGCAGCAGGGCGATCGGCACGCCGCCCCAGACGCGGAAGGCCGCGTCCGAGGACCGCTGCGGCGCCTCTACCTCCGGGCCGCGCAAGGCCTCGGCGATGCCCGCCGCGGCGCGGAAGGCCGGCTCGCGCAGGGCCGGGCGCAGCCGCACCTGGTAGGCCAGCAGCACGACGCCCGCCGCGCAGATGGCGATCAGCAGAGCGTACAGCCCCGCGTGATAGGCCAGGTTGGTCAGCCAGAGGATGGGCAGGATGACGACGGCCGCGCAGACGAGCGCCAGCAAGCCTAGCAATGCCTCTCGCCCGAGCCGTGCCCAGGTCATCGGCCGCGCCTCCGTCTCAGCTGACGGGCTACAGGAGACAGGGAACAGTCCCCGCTGCTGCTCCCCTGCAACTTGTTACCTGTCATCTGTCACCTCATCAGCCCCCCGGCAGCAGCCGCAGCAGCAGCCAGGCCGCGGCCGCCACCACGGCCGCGGCGGGAATGGTCACGATCCAGGCCCAGACGATCGACTGCGCCAGCCGCCAGCGCACCGCCGAGGCCCGCCGCGCCGAGCCGACGCCCGCGATCGCGCCGGCGATCGTGTGCGTGGTGCTGACCGGCACGCCCAGGCGGGCGGCGTAGATGATGCTCGCGGCGGCCGAGGTCTCGGCGCTGAAGCCGCCGTACGGTTCGAGCGTGGTCAGGCGTGAGCCCATCGTACGCACGATGCGCCAGCCGCCCGCCAGCGTGCCGAGCGCGATCGCCAGGTGCGCGGAGAGGATCACCCAGATCGGCACATGGAAGGTGTGGCCCATGTGGCCGGTGGAGAAGAGCAGCACGGCGATGATGCCCATCGTCTTCTGCGCGTCGTTTGTGCCGTGCGCCAGCGAATAGGCGCCGGCGGAAAGCAGTTGCAGCCGGCGGAAGACCGGGTTGGCGAGCGAGGGCCGCGTGTTGCGAAAGACGAAGCGCAGCAGTGAGGCGATCAGCGTGGCCAGCACGAAGCCGAGGATGGGCGAGACGACGATGAAGATGCCCGTCTTCTTCAGTCCCTCCGCCACCACGGCGCTCCAGCCGGCCTTGACCACGCCCGCCCCCACCAGGCCGCCGATCAGCGCGTGCGAGGAGCTGCTGGGCAGCCCCCAGTACCAGGTGAGCATGTCCCAGACGATCGCGCCGATCAGCGCGGCGAGGATCAGCCGCTCGTCCACGATGCTGGTCTTGATCGTGCCCTTGCCCACGGTGTTGGCGACGTTGACGCCGAAGGTGAAGGCGGCGACGAAGTTGAAAAAGGCGGCCCAGATCACCGCCTGGTACGGCCGCAGCACGCGGGTGGCGACGACCGTGGCGATCGAGTTGGCCGCGTCGTGCATGCCGTTGATGAAGTCGAACGCCAGCGCGACGCCGATGATCAGGATCACGCCGAGCAGCGCCAGGTCCACCGGCCATTCCTCGTGCGGCGGTTTCGAACCGTCGGCCGCCGCAGAGCGGCGCCGGGCATGGCTCAGCCGTACTTCAGCACGACGCCTTCCATCACGTTCGCCACGTCCTCGGCGCTGTCCGTCGCGGCCTCAAGCTCGTCGTAGACCTCGCGCCACTTGATGATGTCGCGCACGTCGCGCTCGTTCAGGAAGAGATCGCGCATGGCGGCGCGGAAGAGCTGGTCGCCCTGGTTCTCCAGCCGGTTGATCTCGACGGTGATCGGCAGCACCGAGCGCAGGTCCGCCCGGCGGATGAAGCCCATCGCCTGCTGCAGGGCGGCGCTCACGCGCTGGATCACGTCGGCCATGTCGCGGGCGCTGGGCGTCGGCTCCGGGATCTCGTAGTCGCAGAGCGCCGTGACGGCGGCCTCGATATGATCCAGCACATCGTCCATACCCTGGGCGAGGTGGGCAATGTCCTCGCGGTCGATCGGTGTGACGAAGCTCTGCTGCAACTGGTTCATCATCTGGTGCGTGAGGAAGTCGCCCTGGTGCTCCAGCTCGCGCATGCGCTCGGCGCGCATCTGCAGGTGGGCGAAGTCGGCCATCGTCTCCACCAGCAGGGCGCTGGAGGCGACCAGGTTGTCCGCGGCCTGGCCCAGCAGGCTGTAGAACTTGTCTTCGCCGATCGGCAGCCCGAAGCGCGGCACACGGCCTCCCGCACGGGCGCACCACGGCCGCGCCGGCGCCGCCCGCCTGTGCTCTCCTAGCTTACAGGGGCGATCGGGCAGGCAACATAGCTTTACGGCAACTGCCGCGCCGCTCGCAGGGCGTGCGTGAACGGGCGTGCGCCGCTATTGTCGCTACTGTGAACAAGGCCGGCGCCGCCGGCCGCGAAGGAGCGCCGCCATGGCAGCAGCACTTCCCCCACCGGACGGCCTGCCGAGTTACGCGGAGCTTTCCGAGCGCACCGACGCCCCGCGCGGCACCAACTGGGGCCTCTTCGGCAAGGACGACCAGCTCGGCACGGTCAACTTCCTCACGCCGGAGCGCGTCAAGGCCGCGGCGGCCAGCATCCGCACGGGGGTGAGCTTCGGCCTCAACTGGCGCATCGACCTGCCCGACCCGCCGCTCTTCGGCCGCGGCGCCCACACGCACAGCGTGGTGGAGATGGCCGGCGGCGTGGCGATGGACGACTGGCTGGACAACTTCTACCCACAGCGTTCCAGCCAGTGGGACAGCCTGGCGCACGCCGGACACCCGCGCTACGGCTTCTACAACTTCGCCACGCGCGAACAGGTGCGCACCGGCCAGCGCAACGGCATCGAGCACTGGGCGCGGCGCGGCATCTGCGGCCGGGCCGTCTTGCTGGACGTGGCGCGCCACCAGCGGGCGAAGGGCCAGCCGATCGACGCCGCTACACCGTTCCGTATCCCGCCGGAGCTGGTGGAGGAAGTCGCGGAGGTGGAGAAGGTCGAGGTGCGGGCGGGCGACATCCTGCTGATCCGCAGCGGCTGGACCGAGCACTACCTGGCCGCCGACCGCGCTGCGCGCGAGCGGATGCAGAGCGAGATGGCCTTCCCCGGCCTCGACGCGAGCATGGCGATGGCCGCCTGGCTGTGGGACCACCGCATCGCCGCCGTGGCCGGCGACAGCCCGGCAGTGGAGTTCAACCCCACCGACCCGGCCACCGGCTGGCTGCACGTGCGCGCCCTCGCGTATTTGGGCATGCCCTTCGGCGAGATGTGGGATCTGGAAGCGTTGGCCGCGGCCTGTGCGCAGGATCGTGTCTACGACTGCTTCCTCGCCAGCGCGCCGCTGCACGTGCCCGGCGGCATCGGCTCGCCGCCCAACGCCGTGGCGATCAAGTGAGCGGCCGGCGCATACAAGGAAAGAGGGGACGTTCTTGCCCTGCTCCTCGTTCCTGGCTCCCTCGTTCCCCGGCCGCGCACGCGAAAGGACTGATAGAGGCAGTATGAACATCAGGGGCAAAGCGGCGCTGATCACCGGCGGCGCCTCGGGGCTCGGCCGCGCCACGGCGGAGCTGCTGGTCGAAAACGGCGCCGCGGTGGCGCTGGTGGACCTGTCGAGCCAGCCGGGCCAGCAGGTCGCCACGGAGCTGAGCGCCGGCCGCGGCAAGGCGATCTGGACGCCGGCCGACGTGACCAGCGGCGAGCAGATGACCGCTGCCGTGGCCGCGGTGTTCGAGCAGCTCGGCGGCCTGCACATCGTCGTCAACTGCGCCGGCGTGGGCACGGCCGGCCGCACGATCTCGCGCGACGGCCCGCTGCCGCTGGAGCAGTTTTCGCGCGTGATCACGATCAACCTGATTGGCACCTTCAACACGATCCGCGTGGCGGCGGCGCGCATGGCGGCGCAGGAGCCGGTCGACGGCGAGCGCGGCGTGATCGTCAACACGGCCAGTGTGGCGGCCTTCGACGGCCAGATCGGCCAGGCGGCGTATGCGGCCTCGAAGGGCGGCGTGGTGGGCATGACGCTGCCGATCGCCCGCGACCTGGCCAGCCAGCAGATCCGCGTGATGACGATCGCGCCGGGCATCTTCGACACGCCGATGCTCGCCGGCCTGCCGGCGGACGTGCGTGCGGCGCTGGCGAAGGACGTGCCCCATCCGCACCGCCTGGGCCTGCCCAGCGAGTACGCGGCGCTGGTGAAGGCGATTGTGGAGAACCCGATGCTCAACGGCGAGACGATCCGCCTCGACGCCGCCCTGCGCATGCCGCCGCGCTAGGGTTCAGGGTCTGGGGTACAGGGTGTGGGGTGGCCTGCCCCTCTCTACACCCTATACCCCAGACCCGATACCCGCGCGACCGAAGGGAGCGCCATGGACCTCTATCTCGTGCGGCACGGCGAGTCGGAGATTCCCGAGGACGCCGTGCAGACCGATTTTCCCCTCTCGGCGCTGGGCCGCGAGCAGGCGGCGCGGGTGGGCGAGCGCTTCGCCAGGCTCAAGATCAACCACCTGATCACCACGCCCTACAAGCGCACGCAGGAGACGGCGCAGGCGATCGCCGCGCCCGCCGGCGTGAAAGCGATCGAGGAGCCGGGGCTCGGCGCCGTCGATCCGGCGACCTGGGCCGCACGCCGTTCTCGCAGCGCAGGCAGCGCTGGCCCGAGTACTACAAGAATCCCAGCCCGCTGCTCGACTACGCGCCCTTCGGCGGCGAGGGCCCGAACGCCTTCTACGAGCGCGTGACCGAGGCCTTCGTCGAGCACGTCTGGGACCGGCACCGCGACGAGAAGACCAACGTCGTCGTCGTTTGCCACGGCGAAACGATCAACGCGATCCTGCTGCACCTGCTGGGCATCCCCTTCGCCGGCTGGATGTCGTTCTCGATCGATCACACCTCGGTCTCGTGGGTGGACGTGCGCATGGGCCGGCCGCGCATCCGCTTCGTCAACGACACCTCGCACCTGGGCGATCTGAGCCGTGGCCACCGCGGCATGCGCGGCGGCGAAGCGCCCCGCTACGACCAGCACGTCTGAGCGCGGGCGGTGGACGCGGCCCTCATCCTCTCGTCTCTCCTTCCCCCAATCCTGGGGGAAGGAGACGATCCTGCGCAGGGCGTTCCGACGGGTTTACGGTTAACCTGACGCCGGCCGCGTCGTGCTGCGCCCATCGCCCCTCGCCCAGGATTGGGAGAGGGGGACGGGGGTGAGGGCAAGCGCCTTCACCCGCGTCACCGCCGCGTCCAGCGGCGCCAGCTCCGTCTCACCGCCGGCGCGGCGGCGGATCTCAACCGCGCCGTTCGCCAGATTGCGCGGGCTGACGGTGAGCCGCAGCGGCATGCCCAGCAGGTCGGCGTCGTTGAACTTCACGCCGGCCGCCTCAACGCGGTCGTCAAGCAGAGCCTCGACGCCGGCCAGGCGCAGGTCGGCGTCGAGCCGTTCGGCCGCCTGCCGCACCTCCTGCCGGTCCACGTTCAGCGCCACGATGTGCGCCGCGTAGGGCGCGATGGCCGCCGGCCAGACGATGCCGCGCTCGTCGTGGTTCGCCTCGATCGCCGCCGCCAGCAGCCGCGTGATGCCGATGCCGTAGCAGCCCATGATGCAGGGCTGCTGCTCGCCGCGCTCGTCCAGAAAGCGCGCGTTCATGCGTTCGCTGTAGCGGGTGCCCAGCTTGAAGATGTGGCCCAGCTCCAGCCCGCGGCGCAGCGCGAAGCCGGCGCCGCAGACGGGGCAGGCGTCGCCCGCGCGGGCCAGCGCGATGTCTGCGACGATCTCCGCCTGCCAGTCGCGGCCGTAATTGACGTTTTGCAGGTGCAGGTCGGGCTTGTTGGCGCCGGTGACGAGGTTGGGCGAAGCGAGCAATGCCTCGTCGGCGACGATGCGCATGCCGGCCAGCCCCACCGGCCCGGCCGAGCCGGCCACCAGTTCGTACCGTCTCACCGCCGCCTCGTCCATCGGCGCCAGCTCGGCCGCGTGCAGCGCGTTGGCGAGCTTCACCGTGTTCACCTGCATGTCGCCGCGGATGGCGACGAACACGGGCGCGTCGTCGGCTTCCATGAACACCGCCTTCAGCGTGCGCGTGGCGGGAATGCCGAGAAACGCCATAAGGTCTTCGATCGTCTTCTGTCCGGGCGTGGCGATCTGCTCCAGCGGCCGCGGCGCCTCGGCGGCGAGCGGCGGCTTGCGGAATGCCGCCTTCTCCGCGTTGGCGGCGTAGTCGCCGTTGGGGCAGATCAGCGCCTCGTCCTCGCCGGCCTCGCAGAGATAGAGAAACTCCTGCGACTCCTTGCCGCCGATCGCGCCCGAGTCGGCCAGCACGGGCACGGCCGGCACGCCGCAGCGCGCGAAGATCGCCGTGTAGGCCGCCAGCATCGCCGCGTAGCTCGCGTCCAGTCCCTCCCAGTCCGGATCGAAGCTGTAGAGATCCTTCATCACGAACTCGCGCCCGCGCAGCAGGCCGCCGCGGGGGCGCGCCTCGTCGCGGAACTTCGTCTGGATCTGGTAGAGCCGCTGCGGCAGGTCGCGGTAGCTCTGCACGTGGCGCCGCACCAAATCGGTGATCACCTCTTCGTGCGTGGGGCCGAGCACCAGCGTGCGCTCGCGCCGGTCCTGCAGCGTCATCAGGATGCCGCCCATCTCGGCGAGCCGGCCGCTCTCCTCCCACAGCTCGGCCGGGCTGAGCACGGGCAGGTGCAGCTCCTGGCCGCCGGCGGCGTCCATCTCCTCGCGCACGATCTGCTCGATCCGGCGCAGGGCGCGGTAGCCGAGCGGCAGAAAGCTGTAGATGCCGGCCGCCGTCTGCTGCACCAGGCCGGCGCGCAGCAGCAACTGATGATTGGCGCTTTCGGCCTCGGCCGGCGGCCGGCGCAGCGTCTTGCCGAAGAGCCGTGACAGGCGCATGGAACACTCCAGCGTGAGACTGCCGAGAACAGGCGCGCAGCGCGTGCCGCAGCCCTTACCGTAGCGGACGCGGCGGCAACCGCCCAGCGCCGCGCACGCTATCATGGGGGCGGCCCGCGAGTGCGCCGCGCCAGGTCAGCCAGGAGATGACGCATGAACCCGGACGAGATCGCCGCGCTGCTCGCGGGGCTGCGTGAGACACCACAACGGCTGGCGGCGCTGGCAGGGGCGCAGCGGGAAGAGGCATGGCGGAGGCCGCGTCTCGCCGGCGGCTGGTCGGCGGCGGAGACGCTGGCGCACGTGCGCGCCGCCGACGCGATCATCGCGCCGCGGCTGATGTACATCGCCGTGCGCGAGGAGCCGTTTCTCGCCGCCTTCGACGACCGCGACTGGATGGAGGTTGCCGACTACGTGCGGCTGCCGGTGGCGGCGCTCGTGCGGGGCTTCGTCGCCCGGCGGGAGGAGCTGCTGCACGCGCTGGCATGGCTGCCGGAGCAGGCCTGGAGCCGAACCGGCATTCACGAGGCGCGCGGGCCGCAGACGCTGCACGAGATCGCCGCCGGCATCGTCGCGCACGAACATGAGCACCTCGATCAGATCGAGACGGCGCTGGCCGGCCCTGCCTGAGCACGGTTCAGGGGCGCGGCAGCCGCGCTGCGCAGGAGCAGATAGATGGCGCGCATGAAGCCCGACGTGCTCGCGGCGTTCCTCCAGCGGCCGATCATCGCCGTGCTTTGCACGCTGCGGCGTGACGGCCGGCCCTACCAGTTTCCCGTCTGGTTCCTCTGGCGGGATGAAGCCTTCTGGCTCAGCGGCACCTATCCGCGCGTCTGGTGCAAGCACATCTTCACGGATCCGCGCGTCTCGCTCTGCATCGAGGAGCGCGAGCCGGAGACGCGCTACGTCGCCGTCGACTGCAGCGCCGCGCCGGTCGAGGCGAAGGACACGGATATCTGGCCGATCTCGCGCCTGCTGGCCGAAAAATACGTCGGCGCCGCCGGCGGCAGTGTGGAAGCGTTCCTGGCGAACATGCGCCGCGAGCCGCGCCTGCTCTTTCGCCTCACCCCCGAGACCTGGCGGGCGATCGACCTCACGGTCTACACCGGCTCGCGCGGCGACCTCGCGTTTATGAGGGAGCACGATTCAAGGAAGGCGACAGTCAAATCAACGCGGCGAAGCCGCAATCGTGCTGGGGGTATGAGGGGGCTTGCCCCCTGAGACCTGCGGAGCAGTCGAATGGACGTCGAATGGACAAGGAATAGGTGAACGAGAGCGGCCCGATCAGGGCGGTGTTGTTCGACTTCGGCGGCACGCTCTGCACCTTCGGCACGCTGGAGGCGGCGGCGCGGGCCACTTGCGCCGAGGTCGCCGGCTGGTTCGGCGTCGCGGCCGAGGCGATGTTCGAGGCCGTGCGCGCCGGCATCGGAGGGGCC
The DNA here is from genome assembly GCA_035310145.1 of Dehalococcoidia bacterium. Lineage (NCBI taxonomy): Bacteria > Bacillati > Chloroflexota > Dehalococcoidia > Dehalococcoidia bacterium. The sequence continues at coordinate 9,744 of DATGEL010000083.1, read as the reverse complement.
CTCCGCGAGTACGCGCCGCGGCCCTTCTATCTGCACCGCGAGCTGTTTGCCCAGGGCTACCGCGCCGGCTTCTCGGCGCTGGGTCTCGCTTTCGACGAGGAACAGGTGACGCGGGCCGTGGCCGCGTTCGATGCGCGGCAGGCGGCCGGCTTCGCCCTGCGCGAAGGGGCGATCGAGACGCTGGCGCAGCTGCGCCGGCGTGGATTGCGCCTGGGCATCGTCAGCAACCAGGACGAGGCGCAGCTCGCCGCGTGGGTGATGCTCGGCGGGCTGGAGGCGCACGTGGACTTCGTGCTGAGCAGCGAGGCGGCGCGCTCCTGCAAGCCGGATGCGGGCATCTTCCGCGCGGCGCTGCGCCTCGCCGGCTGCGCGCCGGCCGAGGCGCTGTTTGTGGGCGACACGCCCGACCTCGACATCGCCGGCGCCCACGCCGCCGGGCTGCGTGCCGTGCTGCTGCGCCCCGCCGAAGCGCTGAACCTGCCCTACCCGCGCGGCCCCGCCCAGCCGGAGCAGATCATCGCCACGCTGCCGGAGGTGATCGCCCTCATATCCTCCGACGCCCGCGGGGACGCTCCAACCCGGGATCGCCCCGCTCGCTCGCGCGGCGCGCGGCCTGCTGGGCCGGGGACCAGGGCAGCGTCTCGGGAGTAAGCATGAAGACTCCCGTTCCGCTCAGCTCACGCCCTCGACGATCACGAACTTCGTCTCCGCGCAGCGCTGGCGGATCGCTTTGAGATCGCGGTACTCCGCGGAGTTGTACCAGGCGAGCGCCTGTTCCATGCTCGGGAACTCGACGATCACCAGCCGCTTCGGCTGCCAGCCGCCTTCGTGCGACTCGACACGACCGCCACGCGCCAGGTAGCGGCCGCCGTACTGGGCGATCGTCGCCGGGACAGCCGTACTATACGGAGCAAACCCTTCGACATCGGTCACGTCGACTTCGGCAACACAGTACACCGACACGGCATGGCTCCTTGTCCATCGCAGGGCCGACCTCCCGTGGCGCGGCGCGCCGGCGGCCTACAGCATGCGCCGCAGGCGTGGAAAGAGCAGGGCGGCCGCCACGCCCAGCAGCCCGGCCACGATCAGCGCCCAGGCGATGCTGGTATTGGCGTGCCAGAAGAGCAGATCGATGCGCACCGTGCGCCGGTTCTGCAACACGAACACGACGAGGGCGACGACGGCGATCCCCGCGAGCGCGAGCCGGCCGCTGAGCAAGTGCGAGAGCCGCGATTCGTGCCGTTCTTGCCGCAGCCCTTCATTCATGGCCATGGCGTCCTGCGCCCCTTCCTGCGTCCGCTCCAGGTATGCGCGTTCTCCGGCCGTACGCCGGCGGTCGCGCCTCCATTGTGCCGCACGCGGCCGCGCCGTGCAGCCATCGGCCGCCGCCGTTCCCGGATCGTAACCGATGGCGCCACGCCCGGCTTGCGCTTTCCTGTACGATAGCGATGAAAGCGCCGGTCGCGCCGTCCTACCGGCGCGCTGCGGAGGCGTCCACCGTGCAGCCCGGAGACGCTGATTTTGGGCTTCTCAGCTCGCGCATCTGCGAGGGCGTGATCGTCGCCGACGCGGATTCGGGCCGCATTCTGCTCTGGAACCCGGCGGCGGAGGCGATCTTCGGCCGCAGTGCAAGCGAGGCGCTCGGTCTCCGGCTGGATGAGCTCTTGCCGTTGCGGCTCAATGCGGGGCAGCCGGCGGGCACGCCGATCGACACAGGCCCGCCGACCGCACTCACCGTGCGGTCCAAAGACGGCGCGGCGATCGCCATCGAGATCACGCTGGCGGCGGGGGAGGCGCCGGCCCGCCATGTGATCGCGATCGTACACGAGCTGGGCGAGCGCGGGCGCACCGGCGCGGAACAGCCCGCCCGCCCCGCCGAACAGCCACACCGCGTTCAACAGGCGGAGCCGCGCGTCGCCACCGTGCTCGAGCGCATGAGCGACGCCTTCTTTGCGCTCGATCGCGAGTGGCGCTTCACTTACGTCAACGGGCGGGCCGAGCGGCTGCTGGGCCGCGCCCGCGCCGACCTCGCCGGGCGCTCGATCTGGGAGGAGTTCACGGCGTTTCGGGCCACCGCGCTCTTTCAGGAGCTGCAGCGGGCCGCGGCCGAGGGGATCTCCGTCCACTTCGAAGAGAGCCTGCCTGCCACCGGCGCCTGGTTTGCGATCCACGCCCATGCCGCGGACGACGGCATCTCGGTCTACCTGCAGGACGTCAGCGAGCGCCATCGCGCCGACGAGGACCTGGAACGGCTGTCCTTGCACGACACGCTGACGGACCTGCCCAACCGCACGCTGCTGCAGGACCGGCTGGAGCAGGCGATCCACGTGGCCCAGCGCCAGGGCGATTCGCTGGCCTTGCTCTTCCTCGACCTCGATCGCTTCAAGGAGATCAACGACACCTTCGGCCACCACGCCGGCGATCTGATCCTGCGGGAGGTCGGCCGGCGGCTGCCGCAGGTGCTGCGCGAATCGGACACGGTGGCGCGGCTCGGCGGCGACGAGTTCGCCGTGGTGCTGCCCGAAGCCAGCGCCGCCACGGCGCACATCGCCGCCGAGAAGCTGCTGATGGCGCTGGCGCGGCCCTGCGTGATCGAGGGCTACCGGCTCGATGTCGGCGGCAGCATCGGCATCGCGCTCTACCCGGAGCACGCGGGCGACGCGGTGAACCTGATGCGCTACGCCGACATCGCCATGTACGCGGCCAAGCGCAGCGGCGCCGGCATGGCCCTCTACAGCCCGGATGTAGACTGGCATAGTCCCGGCCGCCTCGCCCTGCTCAGCGAGCTGCGCCACGCCATCGTCGCCAACGAGCTGCTGCTGCACTACCAGCCCGTGGTGCGCTTCGCCACCGGCCATACGACCCGGGTGGAGGCGCTGGTGCGCTGGCAGCACCCGCGTTACAACCTGCTCACCCCCGACCAGTTCGTGCCGCTGGCCGAGCGCACCGGGCTGATCAATGACCTCACGCGCTGGGTGCTGACGGCCGGCATCGGGCAGTGCGCCGCCTGGCGACGGCAGGGGCTGAACACCGGCCTGGCCGTCAATCTCTCGGCGCGCAACCTGCACGACCCGGACCTGCCGCAACTGATCGACGCCCTGCTGCGCGAGCACGGCCTGCCAGCCGCCAGCCTGAAGCTGGAGCTGACGGAAAGCAGCATCATGGCCGATCCCGACGCGGCGCTGATCGTGCTGCAGCACCTGCGCGGCACGGGCGTGCGCATCGCGATCGACGACTTCGGCACCGGCTACTCTTCGCTCGCCTACCTGCACCGGCTGCCGGTCGATGAGATCAAGATCGACAAGTCGTTCGTGCTGGATATGGCGACGAACGAGAACGACGCGGTGATCGTGCGCTCGGCGATCGAGCTGGCGCACGCGCTGGGTCTGCAGGTGGTGGCCGAAGGCGTGGAAGACGCCGAGACCTGGGCGCGGTTGGCCAGGCTCGGCTGCGACGCGGGCCAGGCCTACTATGTGGCGCCGCCGATGCCGGCGGAGGAGATGAGCCGCTGGCTGGGGCAGCCCGGCCGCCTCGCTCCTGCTGCCGCCGAGGCGTAGAGCCTACCGCCCGAAGGCGCCGAGCATGGCGCCGACCACCACGTCGCGCAGCAGCTCGCGCTGCCCGGGCGCCTGTAATCGCGACTGCCCGCCGCAGACGCCGCAGGTGGTGATCAGCCCGAACTGCCCGAGCGAGAGCGAGATCAGCGTGGTGCAGAACAGATCGGCCGCCGTCTCGGGCTTCAGCAGGCCGCTGGCGATGCCGGAGGCGACCGCGGCCTCGGACTGGCGCTCCAGCTCGGCCAGGCCGGAGCCGTGTTCACCGTCGTGCGGGTCCGTGCCCTCGGCCAGCGCCCAGAGCCCCAGGCGCGCGTAGGTCGGATCGTTCCAGACGAAGTCCAGGTAGCGGCCGATGTGATGGGTGAACGCCGCGCGCGGGTCGGCGCCCGCGCCGCCGTCGAGCAGCGGCCCGTCCAGGTGCCGGGCCAGGCGGCCGAGGGTGCGGTCGAAGGCGGCGCGGTGCAGGCCCGCCTTGTCGCCGAAGTAGCGGTAGATTAGCTGCACATTGACGCCGGCGGCGCGGGCGATCTCGTCCACGCGGCTGCCGGCCAGGCCGTGCGCCGCGAACTGCGCCTCCGCCGCCGCCAGCAGGCGCTCGCGCGTGGCGGCGGCGTCGCGCTGGCGCACGTGCGCCAGGCCCAGCACGGGTGCTCCAACGGCAGAGACTCCGCTCGCGCTGCTCATGTTCAACCTGCCTCCGGCCCCAGTATAGTCAAGCAATTGTTTACATGCCATAGCAGACTCTTGTACGGGGCGGCGCCGGCCCCATAGCCCTCGGCACTACGCACCACAGCCCGTTAAACAAGTATCTGTTTACTTGTAAATTGACAGGAGCAGCCGCGACTCCCCGCCCGCGGCACGCGTAAACAGGAGGTTCGATTATGGCGGTAGCGAGCACCGCGCTCGTCACCGGCCGGCCCGCGCCGGCCGCAATGCCAGATCCGCGTCGCTGGTGGGCGCTCGCCGCCCTCAGCCTGGCGCTGTTCATGGCGTTGCTGGACAACACCGTCGTCAACGTCGCCCTGCCGCACATCCAGACCAGCCTGCACACCAGCATCAGCGGTCTGCAGTGGGTTGTCTCCGGCTACTCGCTGGTCTTCGGCGCGTTGTTGATCACGGGCGGCAAGTTCGGGGATCTCCTCGGCCGCAGGCGCGTCTTCGTCGCCGGCCTGGTGGTCTTCACCAGCGCCTCGGCCCTCTGCGGCCTGGCGCCCAACCTGAACGCGCTGCACGCCTTCCGCGCCATCCAGGGTATCGGCGGCGCCGCGATCTTCCCGCTCACCCTCGCTATCATCAACGAAACGTTCGAGGGCCGCGAGCGGGCGCTGGCGATCTCGATCTGGGGCGCGATCTCCGGCGTGGCGATCGCCCTCGGCCCGGTGGTCGGCGGCGTGCTGGTCGACCACGTCTCCTGGCGCGCCGTCTTCTTCGTCAACGTGCCGATCGGCATCTTCGTGGCCGGCCTGGCGCTGTACGCGGTGCACGAGTCGCGCGACACCAGCAGCAAAGGCCGCATCGACTGGGCCGGCACACTGCTCAGCAGCGCCGCGCTGTTCGCGATCATCTACGCCCTGATCCAGACGGGCAACACGGGCTGGGACTGGGGCACGCGCAACAACGTGTTGACGCTGGGTGCGGGCGCGGCGCTGGTGCTCGCCTTCATCGTGACCGAGCTCTCGATCATGAACCGCGGCGGTGAGCCGATGGTGGACCTGCGCTTCTTCCGCAACCTCAGCTTCAGCGGCGCGAACGCCGTCTCCTTCCTGGTCAGCCTCGGCATGTTCGGTTCGTTCTTTTACGCTTCGATCTATCTGCAAGACGTGCTCGGCTACAGCGCCATGGGCGCCGGCCTGCGCATCCTGCCGATCGCGGCGGGCATCATGGTCGGGGCGCCGCTCTCCGGGCAGCTCGCGGAGAAGATCGGGCCGCGCTGGCCGATGGGCGTGGGCATGGCCGTGGCGGGCGTCGGCGTGCTGCTCTGGGCCGGACTGATGGGGCCACGCGCCGGCTACAACAACTTTGTCGTCGCCTTCCCGATTTTCGGCTTCGGTATGGGGCTCGTCTTCCCGGCGATCGGCACGGCGGTGCTGAATGCGGTGCCGCGTGAGAAGAGCGGCGTGGCCACCGGCATCAACGACATGAGCCGCGAGGTCGGCGGCACCTTCGGCATCGCCGTCATGGCCGCCATCTTCAACCCCGCCTACCACAGCGGCCTCGTGACGGAGACGGCGAAGGCCGGACTGCCGGCAAGCGTGGCGACGGCGTTGAACAGCGGCGCCCAGGCCGCGAGCAGCAGCGCCGGGCAACTGCCCGCGGAGCTGGCAGTGAGGGTGCACGGCGCCTTGCAGGCCGCCTTCTCCGGCGCCATGGTGGACGTGCTGCGCGTGGGCGCCGTGCTGCTGCTGCTCGGCTCGGCCACGGCCTTCGCGTTGATGGGCCGCGCCCGCGGCGCCCAGCCGGCCGAAGCGGGCGATCCGGCGGAGGATCTGGAGTACGCCGCGGCGGACTGATCCGTGACGCGACGGTTGCTCGGCGTCAAGGCTCCGCCGCGGCAGGAATCGCCGCGGCGGGGTCCTGGCGCGCCTCGCACCGCTGCGTCGGGCCGTGCCTGCAGGGGAAGTCCCCCACGGTTGCGGGGCGCCCTGGCCTGACGCGGGGTGGGCCGAGCACGAGCCGCGTCATGGGGACGAGCCATGCTCAGGACACTCATGATACGTGACATGAAGAGAAGGGACGGGCTTCGCCTGCAAAACCAGGAACAGGCGCGTTGCCGCGCACGATCGGTCCGGCTACGATGGGGGCGGCCGCGAGGCGCGCGGCGGGAGGACGGCATGGCCAGGGGCGGCGAAGCAGCCGGGCGCACGGCGGCGGCCGAGCCGACCGTGATCCCCTCCTGCACCGAGCGCGACTTCTTCGAGACGATTCACCGCTACGGCCGCCACGGCGCCTGGTCCTGCGTCTACTGCGGCGAGCCGATCGAGTACGCGGCGGACGGTAGTGTCTACGTCGGCGCGGCGCGGCTGGAATGCCGCATCGAAGACCTCGGCGGTTACTATCAGCTCACGCCGAAGGCCGGGGCGCCCGGCGCCGTCAACCGCTGCTGCAGCGACCGCATCGCCGCGGCCGACGACGTGATTCCGCTCGGCCGCACCATTCCCTGCCCGATCTGCGGCGATGTGTACGCCAGCGCCATGGTCGCGCGCTGGCAGGGCAGCTCGCACGTCAAGGGGTACACGCGGGAGGGCCGCGCCTTCGCCGTGGACCACGAGCTGGCCGTGCCCACGCTTGTGCCCGTGGAGCGGCTCAGCGGCCGGCGCGGCTAGGCGGTGGCGCCGAGCATCGTCCGCAGCGCCGGTGCCCTGGCCGAGGCCGCGGCCAGCCTGGGCCGCCTGCCCAGCATCGCCGTCGATACCGAAGCCGACAGCCTGCATTCCTACTGGCACCAGACCTGCCTGCTGCAGATCTCGTCCGCCGAGCAGGACTACCTGATCGACCCGCTGGCGGTGGACCCGGCGCCGCTGGCGGCGCTGTTCGCCGCTGCCGGCGTCGAGAAGATCATGCACGCGGGCGAGAACGACGTGCGCGTGCTCAAACGCGACTTCGCCTTCAGCTTCGCCAACCTGTTCGACACGATGGTGGCGGCGCGCATCCTCGGCTATCCGCGCTGGGGGTTGGCCGATCTGTTGCGCGACGCCTTCGGCGTGACGCTGGACAAGAAGTACCAGCGTTACGACTGGGCGCAGCGCCCGCTGCCGCCGGAGGCGCTGCACTACGCCGCGATGGACACGCACTATCTGCCCGCCCTGCGCGAGAAGCTTGGCCGCGAGCTGCACGCCGGCGGCCACGAAGAAGAGGCCGCGGAAGAGTTCGCCCGCATCGCCGCCACGCCGCCCTCGGAACGCGGCTTCGACCCGGACGATTTCTGGCGCGTGAAGGGCGCCTACGATCTTGAGCCGGCGCAGCGGCCGATCCTGCGTGAGCTGTACCAGTTCCGCGACGAGCAGGCGCGGCGCCTGAACCGCCCGCCCTTCCGCGTGATGCCCGACCACACCCTGATCGCCGTCGCGCAGGCGGGGCCGGGCACGCAGCAGGCGCTGGCGGCGCTGCCCGGCGTCTCGCCCTTCATTGCACAGCGCTACGGCCGGGCGCTGCTGGCCGCGGTGCAGCGCGCGGCGGGCCAGCCGCCCATTCGCGCCCCGCGTGGCGGCCGGCCGGACGAGGCCGCGCTCGCCCGCTACGACGCCTTGCGCGCCTGGCGCAACGCCCGCGCCGCGCAACGCAAGGTCGAGGGCGACGTGATCGTCGGCAATAGCGTGTTGAAGGCGCTGGCCGCGGCGCCGCCCGCCGATGCCGCGGCGCTTTCGGCCGGCGGCCTGCTCGGTCCCTGGAAGCTGCGTACGTACGGCGAGGAGATCCTGGCAGCCCTGCGCGCGGCGCCGCGCCGCTGAGGCAGGTAACGGCGCGGCGCTCTGCTAAGCTACCAGCGGAGCAGGCTCACTGCCGCGTGCCGTTGGGGCACGGGCGGCATTGGTCAGGGATTGGGGGAAGGTGTGGCGGAACAGGACGCTGAGCAGACGCAGGCCGCGGGCAGCGTGAGCACGGCCGAGGAGATGGCCGCGGCCGTCCGGCAAGGTGGGAACGCCGCCGAGCACGCGGCGACCGCGACGGAGACCATGGCGAGCGCCGCCGCCGAGCCGGACGTGGTGGACGCCGTGGTGGACGAGCCCACCGAGCTGACGGACGAACCGGCGGACGCCGAGGGAGAAGACGAGGCGCTTGCGGCCGAATATGCGCCGGACGACGAGGACGCGGCTGGCGGTGAAGACGAAGAGCAGGTGGAAGAGCGCATCGTCGTCGTGCGGCGTGGCCTGTTCTACGCGCTGGCCGGCCTGGCGGCCGTGGCGATCATCGCCCTGGCGGCGGGCAACATCTACCAGTGGCGATCGCACAGCGGCAGCCCGACCGTGGCCACGGTGGACGGCAGCAAGATCACCCGCGCCGACTACGACAAGGCGGTGGCCCAGGGCGACGGCGGCGACATCCTCGACAACCTGATCAACACGCGGCTGGTGGAGAACGACGCGGCGAAGAAGCACGTCGGCGCCACGCCCGATGAGATCGACGCCAAGGTCAAGGAGACGAAGGCCCAGCTCGGCTCCGACGACGCCTGGCAGCAGGCGCTGGCCGCGCAGCACCTGACGGAGCTCGAGGCGCGCGACCTGCTGCGCATCGATATCTTGCTGGACAAGCTCACGGCCGACAAGGCGCAGGTGACGGATGCCGACGTCCAGCAGTTCTTCGACCAGAACAAGGACACGCAGTTCAAAGGCCAGACGATCGACCAGGTCAAAGACCAGATCAAGCAGCAGCTCACCTCGCAGAAGCAAGGCCAGGCGCGCTCCGACTATCTCGACAGCCTCAAGAACGGCGCCAAGATCGTGAAGAAGCTGCCGGGGGCCCGATCCTGATGGCGATGACCGTCGGCGTGGATGTGATCGAGATCGAGCGCGTGCGGGCGGTGCTGGCACGGCACCCGCAGCGATTTCTTGAGCGCGTCTACACGTCCGGCGAGGTCAAGCATTGCCGCGGCCGCGTCGCCGAGCTGGCAGCGCGCTTCGCCGGCAAAGAGGCGGTGATGAAGGCGCTGGGCACGGGCGTGCGCGGCATCGGCTGGCGCGAGATCGAGATCCTGCCCAACCGCCGCGGCAACCCGCTGGTGCTGCTGCACGGCAACGCCCGCCAGCGCGCCGAGCAGCTCGGCCTCAGCACGATCGACATCAGCCTCTCGCACTCGCACGACTACGCCGTCGCCAGCGTCGCCGGCCTGATCGCCGGCCTGCCCGCGTGGGAAGCGACACCGCGTCCCGGCCTGCTCGAAGCAAGCGCCGCCCGCGATGGCGTCGCCGCCCGCGGCCGCGGCGGCTGAGCGTCGATTCGACATGAGCGCGATCTGCCCCGGATACTGAATCCGCGGGTGAAGGCCATCTCTGCGTCCGACGGTCGGAACGCTCCAAACTGGCGCGCAAGCCCGGCAATGGAATCAACGCGCCAGCCACCCCAGCGGGGGTGACAGGGGGCGTGTCCCCTACGCCCAGCGGAGCTGGCCGGCGAAGGGCGGAAGCCCGACGGTGCAAGCACCGCGGCCACCGGCCGCGCCAGATTTGGGGGTGACAGGGGGTTCGCCCCG